>JAJQDL010000067.1:0-6146 GCA_021202235.1 Lachnospiraceae bacterium | reverse complement strand
ATCCGGTACTGCAGCAGCTCGAGCAGAGCAGCAGCCTGGCGGTGAGCACCAACGACGCTTTCCGCCCGGTGTGCAAATACTGGGATCGCATCGTCCGTCCGGAGCAGGTCATGACGGCGTTGATCAGCGCCATGCGTGTACTGACTGATCCGGCGGAGACTGGCGCCTGCTGCATCGCGCTGCCGCAGGATGTGGAAGGCGAAGCCTATGACTATCCGGCCTATTTCTTCGAAAAACGTGTCCACCGGATCACCCGTCCGGTGGCGGTTGAAGAGGAACTGGACGATGTGGCCGCGGTTATTGCGTCCGCGAAGAAGCCGCTTCTGATCGTCGGCGGCGGCGTCCGCTATTCGGATGCCGGTGAGACGGTGGAACAGTTCTGCGAGGAGTTCCATATTCCCTTCGGCGAGAGTCAGGCGGGCAAGAGTGCCTGCAAATCTAGCCATCCATACTGTCTGGGCGGCATCGGCGTCACGGGAACCTATGCCTCGAACATCCTGGCGAAGGACGCGGACGTGGTCATCGCTGTGGGCACCCGGCTCTCTGACTTCACGACCGGATCAAAATATCTCTTCCGCGAGGAGGGGGTGAAGGTCGTCACCATCAACAACTGCCGCTTCCATGCTTACAAGATGGACGCCGTGAAAGCGGTGGGCGACGCGAAGGTGACGCTGGAAGCCCTGACTGCGAAGCTGCGCGCGAAGAACTATGTTTCTTCCTATACTACAGAGATCGCTGAGGTGAAAGCGGCCTGGGACCAGGAAATGGAGAGACTGGGAAATATTTCCTACACGGGGGAGGACTTCGTGCCGAATATTCAGGCCCGCGATCCCCGGACCGTGCCGGAATTTGTCGCTCTGACGCAGGGGCAGATCACACAGACCGCGGCCATTGCAGCTATTAACCGTACGATCGATGAGAATTCGGTGATCATCACGGCCGGAGGTTCCCTGCCGAGTTGTCTGCAGCGCATGTGGCGGACAGATAAGCGGGGCGGCTATCACGCAGAGTATGGCTATTCCTGCATGGGCTATGAGGTGGCGGCGACGCTGGGCGTGAAGTTCGCGGAGCCGGACAGCGAGGTCTATGCGCTGGTGGGAGATTCCAGCTTTCAGATGCTCCACAGTGAGATCATGACGATCATGCAGGAGCGTCAAAAGGTAAATATCCTCGTTTTCGACAACTGCGGCTTCGGATGTATCAATAACCTGGAAATGAACAACGGCATCGGCAGTCTGGCGACTGAATTCCGCTACACCGACGGGAAGAAGCCCACCGGGGACCTGATTCCGGTCGACTATGCGAAGATCGGCGAGGGGTATGGACTGAAGACCTATACGTGCCGCACGATTGAGGAACTGGTTGCGGCGCTGAATGATGCGAAGACGCAGGAAAGAGCCTGTCTGTTCGACCTGAAGGTGCTGCCGAAGACGATGACAGACGGCTATGAGTCCTGGTGGAATGTGGGTGTCGCCGAGGTCTCGGAGAAGGAGAGCGTCCATGAGGCCTGGGAGGACGTGATGGAACATCGAAGAAATGCCAGAGCCTATTGATGCCTGACAGAAGGGAGAAGATAACTATGGCTAAGGTGTTCGGATACCCCGCCTTTGATGAAAACGGGGAGAAGATCCTTACTACATATGACAATGAGTACAGCGCCATGAAGATGGACATACGCGTGTATGATATGAAGCCTGGCTCGATCCGGCACTTCCTGCGTACGGGAGAGGAGACGGCTGTGCTGCTCCTCTCCGGACGCATCACCTACGAGTGGGGGCGGGAGAAGCAGACGGTCAGTCGTATGGATGTCTTCACGGAGGGACCCTGGTGCCTTCACGTGCCGGCCGGCATTGAGATTACGGTGCGCGCGGAGGGTGAAAGCCAGATCCTTGTGCAGTGCACGCAGAACGAGAAAAAGTTTGCCGCGCGGCTTCACCGGCCGGAGGATGCTCCCTGGGGCTATTCCTCGGTGGGCAAGTTCGGCAATGTGGCAAAACGCCGCGTGAACACGATTTTCGATCACGATATCGAGCCGGCTTCCAATATGGTGCTCGGCGAGGTGCTCAACGACCGGGGGAACTGGTCCGGCTATCTGCCTCACCGGCATCCGCAGCCGGAGACCTATTATTTCCTCTTTGACCGGCCCGAGGGATTTGGCGCCAGCTTCGTGGGAGATCAGGTTTTCAAGAGCGTGGACGGCAGCTTTTCTGCCATTCCCGGCGGCGAGCTTCATCCCCAGGCGGTGGCGCCGGGCTTTCAGATGTATACCTGCTGGATGATCCGGCACATCGACGGGAACCCCTGGCTGCAGACCGATCGCTGCGAGGATGAGAGATATGTGTGGATGCACGAGGCACAGTTCGAGGACTGTAACTGACGGGAGGAGACGAGAAATGCTGGACAGAGAGAAGGTGCGCCTGGGGATCGCTCCTATTGCGTGGACCAACGACGATATGCCCGACCTGGGTGCGGAGAATACCTTTGAACAGTGTGTGAGCGAGATGGCGCTGGCCGGATTTGCGGGCTCTGAGGTGGGAAACAAATACCCACGGGATCCTGAGGTACTGAAGCGGGCGCTGGAGCTGCGGAACCTGCGCATCTGCAATCAGTGGTTTTCCTCCTTCCTGCTCACAAAGCCCTTTGAAGAGGTGGAGCAGGAGTGCCGCGCGCAGCTGGCTTTCCTGCAGACGATGGGCTCGCAGATCATCGGATTCTCCGAGCAGAGCTACAGTGTGCAGGGACAGCGGGAGACGCCGATCTTCGGCCACAAATATGTGATGGATGATGCGGAGTGGAAGACGCTTACGGACGGCCTGAACCGCCTGGGAAAGATTGCCCTGGAGGAATACGGCATCAGACTGACCTATCATCATCACATGGGTACTGTGGTACAGGATCCGGAGGAAGTGGATCGTCTGATGGCGGAGACGGATCCCGCATATGTCAGTCTTCTTTATGATACGGGGCATTTCGCCTATTGCGGGGCCGATCCGCTGGAAATGGCGCTGCGCTACGCAAAACGCATCCGCCACGTCCATTTGAAGGATATCCGCCCGCAGATCGTGGAACAGGTAAAACGGGAAAACTTAAGCTTCCTTGACGGCGTGCGGCTGGGCGCCTTCACCGTTCCGGGCGACGGAAGTATTGATTTTGATCCGATCTTCCGCCTGCTGGGCGATGTGGGATACGAGGGCTGGATGCTGGTGGAGGCTGAGCAGGACCCGGCGAAGGCCAATCCGCTGGAATATGCGCTGCGTGCGCGCCGCTTTATTGCTGAGAAGACAGGGCTGTAATCTGTAAGTCCTGAGAATGCATCGCGTGGGTCATACAGACTGAAATGGCGATGCAGGTGTTCTGCGCAGGGCTTTCAGCAAGGGATGCATGAAAAACAGTGGGAATTGAAAAACCACAGGTAAAACAGATCTTGGGGGCCGCGGCGGGATCTGCCGCGACAGAAAGGATAAAAAATGAGTGAGATTAAGAGAATGGGTTACTGTGTGAACGGAGCCTGGAAAGAGTCCAAAGCAGAGAAATATCAGGACATTACCGACTCCAGCACCGGCGAAGTGATCGCCAGCGTGCCCTGCTGCACCGCAGACGAGGTGGAGGAGGCGATTGCCTCTGCGCAGGCGGCCTTCCCGGCCTGGTCCGCATTGTCTGTTGCCAAGCGGCAGCAGTATATGTTCCATTGGCGTGATGTGCTTTACGCACACAAGGAAGAGCTGTCTGTGCTCTGCGCCAAAGAACTCGGCAAGACGATCGGTGAGGCCCGAGGAGATGTGCAGAAGGCGATCGAGCCCACCGAGGAAGCCTGCGCGCTGCCGACCATGATTCAGGGCGACGCGGCCATGCAGGTGACGACCGGTTATGATACGGCCACCTACCGGATGCCGCTCGGCGTGACGGCCGGGATCGTACCCATGAACTTCCCGGCGATGATTCCCTGGGGTTGGATGGTGCCCCTGTCCATTGCCTGTGGCAATACCGTGGTGCTGAAGGCCAGCTCGCAGACGCCCCTGACTGCAATGCGGATCATGGAGCTCTTCTACACCGAGGGCGGCTTCCCGGCAGGTGTTGTGAATCTCGTGACCTGCAGCCGCGTGGAGGCGGATATCCTCCTGACTGACCCCCGCGTCAAGGCGGTTACGTTCGTGGGCACCACCGGCGTTGGCAAGCAGGTGTATTCCAAAGCGGCGGCGCACGGCAAGAGAGTGCAGGCACAGACCGAGGCCAAGAACCATGCACTGGTGCTGGAGGACTGCAACCTGGAAGCCACGGTCAACGCTGTGATCAACTCCACCTACGGCTGCGCGGGCATGCGCTGCATGGCGCTGCCGGTGGTCTGCGTGCAGGAAAGCATCGCCGATGATTTTGTAGCGCTGCTGAAGGAAAAGGCCATGGCCATGAAGGTGGGCTGTGCCTATGACGAGGAAACCGATCTGGGGCCGGTGGTCAATGCCGGACATAAGCAGAAGGTCTGCGACTGGATCCAGAAGGGCGTCGATGAGGGCGCCGAGCTGGTGCTGGACGGCCGCGATATCGTGGTGCCAGGTTTCGAGAAGGGTTTCTTCGTCGGACCGACGATCCTCGATCATGTGAAGCCCGGTATGACGGTGGGAGATCGTGAGATCTTCGGACCGGTCACCTGCATCAAGAGAGTGAAGAATTACGAGGAGGGCGTGGCCATCATGAACGCCAACCCCTTCGCCAACGGCTCGGCCATCTTTACACAGAGCGGTTACTACAGCCGCCGCTTCGCTATGGAGACAGATGGCGGTATGGTGGGCATCAATGTAGGCATCCCGGTTCCCACCGCCTACTTCCCGTTCTCCGGCAACAAGGATTCCTTCTTCGGCGATCTGCACGTGCTGGGTAAGGATGGTTACCGCTTCTTCACGCGTGCCAAGACGGTCACCACACACTGGTTCGACGATGCCGCCGGCGGCCGCAAGGTCGGAACCTGGGAAGGCAGCACCGAGCAGTAAATAAGGGAACAGATCCCCGCCGGGGCATGTCCCCGGCGGGAACGAAAATGACAGAGCTAAAGGAGAAGAAATATGAAAGTTGGAGTCATCGGCGCGGGCCGCATCGGTAAGGTACATATCCGCAACATCTCCCTGCATGTGCCGGAGCTGGAGATCAAGACAGTCTCCGACCCTTTTATGAACGACGCGACCGAAGCGTATGTGAAGAAATGCGGTGTGGAACGCGTGACGAAGGATGCGGAGGACATCCTGCGCGATCCGGAGATCGAGGCGGTCATCATCTGTTCCTCGACCGACACACACTCGAAGTATATCATCGCGGCTGCGGAGGCGGGAAAACATGTCTACTGTGAAAAGCCTATTGACTACGATCTGAAAAAGGTACACGCAGCGCTCGATGCCGTGGAGAAGGCCGGTGTGAAGATGCAGATCGGCTTCGACCGGCGTTTCGATCATAATCACAAGGGCGTCTATGACGCAGTACGCGCCGGGAAGATCGGCGACGTCCATATGGTGCGCATCAGCTCCCGCGACCCGGAGCCCCCTTCGATCGACTATGTGAAGGTCTCCGGCGGGATCTTCTACGACATGATGATCCATGACTTCGATATGGCGCGCTATCTGGTGGGTTCCGAAGTGACGGAGGTATATGCTGTCGGTTCTGTGCTGGTAGATCCCGCGATCGGCGAGGCCGGGGATGTGGATACAGCCATGGTTGTGCTGAAGTTCGAGAATGGAGCCATCGCCTCCATCGACAACAGCCGGAAGGCCGTTTACGGTTATGACCAGCGGGTCGAAGTATTCGGTTCGGCGGGGAGTGCGCGGGATGAGAACGACCGCTATGATACGGTGGAGATCTCCGACGGCGAGAATACGACCCGGGGAAACATCCTATTCGGCATGTGGGACCGCTATGCGGGTGCTTTTGTGGCGGAGATGAAAGACTTTGACGCTTCCGTGGATATCGATACCGAGCCGCCGGACACCGGCATCGACGGGTTGTATCCAGTACTTATGGCGGCTGCTGCGACCCGTTCGATGAAAGAAGGTCGCCCGGTGAAAATTTCCGAAGTAGAATAGGGGAAATTACGAAAATTTCCGGTAAAGCAGGGCGAAAATTTACGAAAACGGGTTCCGAAATTCAGCTCTGCCTTGCCGGGA
>JAJQDL010000136.1 GCA_021202235.1 Lachnospiraceae bacterium | reverse complement strand
CCTGAGTATACGACAAAGTTCCGCATCATATAGGAGGTGGTCAGTCAGAAACTGTTCATTCATCAGCTGCTGATCCGTCCGACGGCGGAGGAGCTGGCGAACTTCGGCGAGCCGGATTTCACGATGCTGTGCGCACCTGGCTTTAAGTGCGACCCCGAGGTGGACGGCGTGCATTCCGAGGCGGCGATCCTCCTTGATTATGAAGCTCACAAGATCGTGATCGTCGGCTCCCAGTACGCCGGTGAGATCAAGAAGAGCGTTTTCTCGACGATGAACTATGTGATGCCCAAGTTCAAGAACGTGTTGCCGATGCACTGCTCCGCGAACATGGATCCCGAGACCGGTGATTCCGCTGTTTTCTTCGGACTGTCCGGTACCGGTAAGACGACCCTGTCTGCCGATCCCAACCGGAAGCTGATTGGCGATGACGAGCACGGTTGGGATGAGCATGGTATCTTCAACTTCGAGGGCGGCTGCTATGCCAAGTGCATCGGTCTGAAGGAGAAGAGCGAGCCGGAGATCTATCATGCGATCCGTTTCGGCGCTCTGCTTGAGAACGTCATCATGGATCCGGATACCCGCGAGATCGACTATGAGGATGGCAGACTGACCGAGAATACCCGTGCGGGTTATCCAGTTGATTTCATCCCCAGCGCAGCGATTCCCGGCGTGGGCGGCATTCCCAAGGTGGTGATCTTCCTGACAGCGGATGCGTTCGGCGTTCTGCCTCCCATCTCCCGTCTGGACCGGAGCGCGGCCATGTATCATTTCGTGACCGGTTTTACCTCCAAGCTGGCCGGAACCGAGAGAGGCATTACGGAGCCGGTTCCTACCTTCTCCACTCTGTTCGGCGAGCCCTTCATGCCCATGGATCCCCTGATCTACGCGGATATGCTCGGTGAGAGAATTGACAAGTATAACACCAAGGTTTATCTGGTGAACACCGGCTGGTCCGGCGGCTCCTATGGCGTTGGCAAGAGAATGAACCTGAAATATACTCGCGCCATGGTGACAGCGGCCCTGAATGGCTCTCTTGAGGATGTCGAGTACAAGTTCGACGAGGTGTTCCACCTGAATGTACCGCAGAGCTGCCCCGACGTACCCAGTGAGCTGCTGAATCCCCGCGACACCTGGGCGGATAAGGATGCCTATGATGAGACGGCTAATCGTCTGGCCGGTATGTTCGAAAAGAACTTCGCCGAGAAGTATCCGAATATGCCTGAGGCGATCGTGAATGCGGGTCCCAAGCCCATTAAAAAATAAGAGGATATCCGTCAGAATACTTATATACGGATGTCATGAGAACATAGCTTAAAGAGAGATCGGACAGAAGAAGATAAAATTCCTCTGTCTGATCTTTTTATATGCAAAACTACAGACAGGTATAGAATCAGTAAATGAGGTGCATACTGAACATACAGAGACGACAAAAATACCATTTGTCAGTATCATCATAAAATGATCGCCTTGAAGGGAGAGCAGCCATGAATCCGCAGGAATATCAGGAATATATACAGAGCGTGACACCCACGCACAGCGTAACCAGGGATTGTATCCGGGCCTTTTTTACAGGCGGAGTGATCTGTCTGCTTGGGCAGGCCCTGAATAACTGCTTTTCCGGGCTGGGAGCAGACAAGGACACGGCGGCTGCCTTCATGCAGCTGTGTCTCATCGTTCTAAGTATCCTGCTGACCGGTTTTAATATATTTCCAAAGATTGCCAAATTCGGCGGAGCAGGCGCCCTGGTCCCCATCACCGGCTTTGCCAATTCTGTAGCAGCACCGGCGATCGAATTCCAGAAGGAGGGACAGGTCTTCGGGATCGGCTGCAAGATATTCACAATCGCCGGGCCGGTAATCCTTTATGGTCTGTTCAGCAGCTGGATATTGGGACTGATTTACTGGGTGCTGAAGGCGGCCGGAGTTGTGTGAACAGGCCGGAACACTTCTTCTGCATTATGCACATTATAAGTACGTGCTTGCAAAAAACGTAAAAAGAGATACAATAAGGTCATGAATCTGCCCCGGATACAGGGCTTGCAGGAGGAGGTCGGAGCAATGAAGGAGATTTTTCGCAGAACAAGCGTACGAAGATTTGAAGACAGAGAGGTAGAGCAGGAAAAGATAGAAAAAATCCTGCGTGCCGGCATGCAGTCGCCTACGGCGGGAAACCAACAGCCGTGGATTTTTTATGTGGTGAAGGACCGCGATACGCTGCAGAAACTCGCAGCAACGAGTCCCTATGCAGGCTGCGTGAAGGATGCGCCCATGGCAATCGTCATCGTCTACCGTCAGGATGTGCGCTATCCGGAATACGCGCAGATTGACTGCTCTATTGCAGCGGAGAATATCTGGCTTGAGGCGGATGCATTGGACCTGGGTTCTGTTCTGCTTGGCATTGCGCCGATCAGGGAACGGATGGACGCTGTCCGGGATGTGCTCGGATTTCCGGAGGATCAGTATGCCTTTGGAATCCTGCCCGTCGGTTATCCGGTCAGTGTAAAGCCGCAGCAGGATCGTTTTGATCCTGCAAAGATCCGTTACATCGACTGAGTTTCTGTGGTGCAGCTCTCTTACGAAAGGCTGCCTCTATGCAGGATTACACAGGATGATAAAATCACTGATGGAAAGAGAGACAGCTGATGAATAAAGAGATTCAAATGGCTGCAGATTTGGTCATTACAGATGAAATGCGCGATAAATTTCGCCTGGATGAGGACCCTGAGTCAGAGGAACCGCTCCGCAGGCCTGTCCGCTGGCGGCATATGTTTCCTGCGTCCGTGGTCAAACAGGCCTCATCTGATGCCATGCAGTCAAAAATCAGGGTCACGCGAGAGTGGAACAGACTGAGGGCGGAATATTATCCGGATGTAAAAGAGAAAAAAGCAGCGGGAATATCGCAAAGATCCCGTCAGCGGTATAACAGTCCTTATCATTCCTATTATTCGAATGAACCGTGTTTCACGGTCACAATCAATAAATGGCCGCTCAGTATAGACGCGAATCTGGAACCATCGCTTCTGAGCTGCAGCTGTCCAGAGGGAAAGGGGCTGTGCTGCCACAAGGCGGCTGTCCTGTATTACATAGAGCAGCAAAATGATGGCCTCATCGTCGTGGAGGAGAGCGGATACAAAAGCCAGGAGCGTATCCATGCTGTCAGGAAGAAAAAGAAACATGTGGAGCAGGCTTATCTTCGTGAAATATATGGACATACGCCGTGCCCTGCGCTTGACTTCTTTCAGGGGCGGAAGGATCCCGGCGGCATTGCTGTTTACGACATGAGGACTGCCCTGAAGGATTATGTGACGGATCCGTATTCGATGCATATGGCAAAGGACATTCTGGAGAATCATCCGGAATCTGTTTATTTTCACGCAAATGAAGAGAAAGACCGTGACGGTACACGGACATTTCTGGTGTTTCTCAGTGAAAATGATTCACTGTTCGGTTATTCTTTTACGGCGGGACACGCTCAGCTTACGGGAAATGAGCTGTATCTTGATGCCAGTGGAGGATATCTTGACGAGAGCGGCGGGCTGGACGCGGATCCAGATGAGTATTTTGATGAGGAGGCAGAGGACGAATCCGGGAAGGAGCCGGACGACCGGATTCAAGCGGAGAGATATCTTAATATTAACGGCCTGATTCTGTGCAAAATGCTGTGGGTTGAGACGGATAAGCTGGCGGATGAGACCTCTGTTCGCTCGGAT
This sequence comes from Lachnospiraceae bacterium, assembly GCA_021202235.1. Lineage (GTDB taxonomy): Bacteria > Bacillota > Clostridia > Lachnospirales > Lachnospiraceae > UBA3305. The sequence continues at coordinate 641 of JAJQDL010000136.1, read as the reverse complement.
GAGAATGCGAAATCTTTTTTCAGCAGTCTGGAAAAGGTGAACCGGGTCAAAATCCGGAAGACGGAGACGCCGGAACCGCATAGGAAGAAGTCCGTAGAGCTGTATCCCCGCATTATCATTGAAAACGGGGAGGCAAAGCTCAGCTTCCGGATCCAGAAGGCAGGGGGGAAGGTCATCGTAATCCGGAATGTCAGAGAGCTGGTTGCGGCCTGTGTCGGGAGACATGAGCTTACTCTCTCGAAAACGGAAAGCATTGACTTCGGAGAATATGAATTTACAGATCGCTCAGTCAGGCTGTATGATTTCCTGCAGAGAAAGGTCGGCGATGTCTCGGATCTTAATTCACAGATCCAGGAAAAAAACATGCGCTCCGGGCGCAGTGTCAAAACGGTTAACGTTACATCGAACCTGAATCTGAAGGGCGCTGTCCTGGACAATTTTTATGACGTCTGGGAGGGTCAGAATGCAGAATATCAGGACAAGACAAACGGGGTGGCAAGCAGGGAGATTCCGGTGACTCACAGGGACATCCGCCTTTCTCTGACCTGCGACCGTCTGTCTGACGCGAAAGGGGTCTTCGCCGGGATTGCGGTGCAGGGGCTGATTCCTGTGCTTCATCATGGCAGCGGCTCTCATCGCTA
>JAJQDL010000159.1 GCA_021202235.1 Lachnospiraceae bacterium | reverse complement strand
GCCGGGAGATCCGCACAGGGAATACGATCATCATGTTTGCCGTGACGGATAAGACCGATTCCATCACCGTGAAGATCTTTGCCACCCCCGAGAACAAAGGGGATATTCTGCGCCTGGTGAGCGTGGGTCAGCGGGTGCGCCTGAAAGGGCGGGCAGTCCTGGACAAATTCGACGGCGAGGTGACGATCGGTTCCGTGGTTGGTATCCGCAAAATGGAGAAGACCGGAACAGTCCGTCAGGACCTGGCTCCGGTGAAGCGGGTGGAGCTTCACTGCCACACCAAGATGAGCGACATGGACGGCGTCTCCGACGTGAAGGATATCGTCAAACGGGCCATCGCCTGGGGGCACAAGGCTATCGCCATCACCGATCACGGCGTGGTGCAGTCCTTTGTCGACGCCATGCACACCGCGGAGAAGGCCGATATCAAGATTATTTACGGCTGCGAGGGCTATCTGGTCGATGACACGAAGGGCGAGTCCGACATGGAAAAGCTGAAGAAGGCGAAGGCCCGCCACGTGATCATTCTGGCGAAGAACGAGGTGGGACGGGTGAATCTGTACCGCCTGGTCTCGGAATCGCACCTGAAATATTTCTACAAGCGCCCGCGCATCCCCAAGAGCCTGCTGCAGGAGTGCCGGGAGGGCCTGATCATCGGCTCCGCCTGCGAGGCCGGCGAGCTGTTCCGCGCGCTGGTGGACAAGGAGTCCGATGAGGAGATTGCTCGTTTGGTGAATTTCTATGATTATCTGGAAATTCAGCCGATCGGCAACAACGCCTTCATGCTGCGGGATCCGAAATATGGCCTGGCCGGTGAGGAGGATCTGCGGGATTACAACCGGCGGATCGTCGATCTGGGAGAACAGTTCGGCAAGCCGGTGGTGGCGACCTGCGATGTGCATTTCCTTGATCCGGAGGATGAGATCTACCGCCGGATCCTCATGAAGGGGCAGGGGTTCGCCGACGCCGATCTGCAGCCGCCGCTGTATCTGCACACGACCGAGGAGATGATGGAGGAGTTCGACTATCTGGGGAAGGAGAAGGCCAGGGAGGTGGTCGTGACCAACCCCGGGAAGATCGCCGACTGCTGCGAGCCCATCCGCCCGGTACGGCCGGATAAGTGCCCGCCGGTCATCGAGGGCTCTGACCGCGACCTGCGGAAGATGTGCTATGACAAGGCGCACAGCATTTACGGAGATCCGCTCCCGGCTATCGTCGAGGAGCGGCTGGAGCGGGAGCTTCACTCCATCATCAGCAACGGCTTCGCGGTCATGTACATCATCGCGCAGAAGCAGGTGAAGAAGTCCAATGATGACGGGTACCTGGTCGGTTCCCGGGGATCGGTGGGTTCCTCCCTGGTGGCGACGATGTCCGGCATCACGGAAGTCAATCCGCTGAGTCCGCACTACGTCTGTCCCAACTGCAAATACAGCGATTTCGATTCGCCGGAGGTGAAGAAATTCGCCGGGGGTGCGGGCTGCGATATGCCGGACAAGGTCTGCCCGCACTGCGGGACGCTCATGCGGAAGGACGGCTTTGACATTCCTTTCGAGACCTTCCTGGGCTTCAAGGGTGACAAGGAACCGGATATCGATCTGAACTTCTCCGGAGAATATCAGAGCCGCGCCCATGCCTACACGGAAGTGATCTTCGGCAAGGGGCATACCTTCCGCGCCGGGACCATCGGCACCCTGGCGGACAAGACGGCGTACGGTTTTGTGCTGAAATATTACGAGGAGAAGCAGATGGCGAAGCGCCGCTGCGAGATCGAGCGCATCGCCGAGGGCTGCGTGGGTGTGCGGCGCTCCACGGGGCAGCACCCGGGCGGTATCATCGTCATGCCTCACGGAGAAAATATTTACTCCTTCACGCCGATCCAGCATCCTGCCAACGATATGACCACCTCCACGGTGACGACGCATTTTGATTATCACTCGATCGATCATAATCTGCTGAAGCTCGATATTCTCGGACACGATGATCCGACGATGATCCGGCGTCTGGAGGATCTGACCGGACTGGATGCGAAGACATTTCCTCTGGACAGCCCGGAGGTCATGTCGCTGTTCCAGAATACCGAGGCGCTGGGCATCACGCCCGAGGACATCGGCGGGACGAAGCTGGGCGCGCTGGGCGTGCCGGAGTTCGGCACGGACTTCGCCATGCAGATGCTGATTGATGCGAAGCCGACCTGTTTCTCTGATCTGGTCCGCATCGCCGGTCTGGCGCACGGCACGGACGTGTGGCTGGGCAACGCGCAGACACTGATCCTGGAGGGGAAGGCGACGATTCAGACGGCCATCTGTACCCGTGACGACATCATGATCTATCTGATCAACATGGGGATGGATAAGAGCCTGTCCTTCAACATCATGGAGAAGGTGCGAAAGGGCAAGGGCCTGACGCCGGAATGGATCGAGGCCATGAAGGCGGCGGGCGTGCCGGACTGGTACATCGAATCCTGCCAGAAGATCAAATACATGTTTCCCAAGGCGCATGCGGCGGCCTACGTGATGATGGCCTGGCGGATCGCCTACTGTAAGGTGTTCTATCCGCTGGCTTACTACGCCGCCTATTTCGGGATCCGGGCCACCGGCTTCAACTACGAGATGATGTGCCAGGGGAAGGACGTGCTGGAGGGGCATCTGGCGAACTACCGCCGCAACCAGGATAACCTGACCGAGAAGGAGAAGGCCACGCTGCGGGATATGCGTATCGTGCAGGAAATGTTCGCCCGGGGCTATGAGTTCGTTCCTATTGATATTTATCGGAGCCAGGCGAAGGATTTCATCATCGTTGACGGCAAGATCATGCCCTCCCTGTGCAGCATTGACGGCATGGGCGAGAAGGCGGCGGAGGCCGTGGTGGAGGAAGCAAAGAAAGGGAAATTCCTCTCCGTGGAGGATTTCTGCCAGCGGACCAAGACCAGTAAGACGGTGGCGGAGACTATGGTGGAACTGGGGCTCTTCGGAGACCTGCCCCGTACCAACCAGATCTCGCTGTTCGATCTGGAGCTACTGTGAGGAAATGTGAATGAGTGAAGAGATAAAATGTCCCCGTTGTGCCGAAAGAGCTCTGGCGGAGACGTCGGCGGCACACAATGAAACGGAAACGGCAGAAGAGGCGGAGTCCTGCTGCCGTACTAAGCATCGCAGCGAGAAGGAATATCGTGATCTGATCCATCGTCTGAACCGCATCGAGGGGCAGGTACGCGGCATCCGCGCCATGGTCGAGTCGGAGCGCTATTGCGTAGACATTTTGACTCAGGTCTCCGCCGTGAAGTCGGCTCTGGACGCCTTCGATCGGGTTCTTCTGAACCAGCACATCCACACCTGTGTGGTAGAGAAGATCCAGGAGGGCGATGAAGAGGTGGTGGATGAGCTGTGTGGTGTGATCCAAAAGCTGATGAAGTGACAGCAGGAGCGGATAGTCATGAATCGAAGGGCGATAAAAAAAGCGGATCTGATCCTCATCGGCGTTATCCTGGCGGCGGCCCTGCTGGTTCTGGGCCTGCTGACGCTGACCCGGCAGACCGGCAGCTTCGTGGTCGTGCGTGTGGACGGCACGGAGGTGGCCCGGTATAGCCTGACGGAAGACCGCACCGAGACCATCGAGGGCGTGAACGGCGGAACCAACGTTCTGGTTATCGAGAATAGTACGGCAACCATGACAGATGCGGACTGTCCCGATCAGCTCTGTGTTCATCAGGGCTCCATCCGCTACGACGGCGAGACCATTGTCTGCCTGCCGCACCGGGTGGTCGTGGAGATCGAGGGCGGCGAGGAGGCCGAAGTGGACGGCGTGGCCGGATAAGCGGCGAAGGGGTGGATGGGGCGTTGGGCCTGGCGGACGGAGAGGAGAGATCATGAGTGGAAAGAAAGTGGCCGAGTATGGTCTGCTGACGGCGCTGGCCATGGTACTGAGTTACGTAGAAGCGCAGTTCCCGGTCTTTTTTGCCGTGCCGGGCATGAAGCTGGGACTGACAAACCTGGTGGTACTGACGGCGCTGTATCGCCGCGGCGAGGCGGGCGCATTTGGCATCAATCTGGTGCGTATCGTACTCAGCGGGCTGACCTTCGGAAATATGTTCAGCATGCTGTACAGCCTGGCAGGAGGCATTTTAAGCTTTCTCGTTATGACGGGGCTGAAACGGACAGGGCGCTTTGGTATCAGCGGCGTCAGCGTGGCCGGAGGCGTGGCTCACAACATCGGACAGATTGCCGTGGCCGCCGTTGTGCTGGAAACGGGCGCTCTGATTTATTACCTGCCGATTCTGATGATCTCCGGCGTAGCGGCCGGTTTCGTCATCGGCGTGATTGCGGCGGGTGTCGTCCGGCGGCTCCCGCGGGAGATTTAATGCGCAGAGCCGGGTAAGGAGTCTTGCGGCGTTTTTTAACACGCGCGCCCCCCCCACCACGAGGCAAAAAACCCCCCCCCGC
>JAJQDL010000079.1:361-4546 GCA_021202235.1 Lachnospiraceae bacterium | reverse complement strand
GCCGATCTGATTTCGATAACGCTCAGGTATGTGGTTATGAGAATCGTCTCGTCCCGGCGCAAGCGGATGTCCTTTAGGATGGTCTTTAAGTTCTTACCGGTGGCTTTTTTCAGGAGGCGGGAGCAGTGCTCGGGCGCGTAGCCCATGTGATCGGCCAGAGAAACCAGAGAGACATTCTTATAATTTTCGTTGATATAGGTCAGCATTTCACTGTCCAGGCTGCTCCAGCTGGAATGAATGTGATAGAGTCTGGCGGAGCCGCTGCAGCTGCGGATCAGCTTCGTGAAGAAGACGATCATCAGGGAGTTGAGGATGCGGTTCGTGTATTCATCCGGCTGCGCCTCCTCAGCCAGCATATCGAGCAGCAGTCCCTCCAGCTCCGGATCCCGGGCGTCAAAGAGCATGTGCGAGACGTTGGAGGAAGAGAAGAGGTTGCTGAGGAAGAAGTCGGAGAGAATGTTGCGGTTGCGCAGCACGTTAAAGAAAATATCGCCGAAGGTAGTCCGCTGAATCAGGATATTGAGAACCAGGCTGTCGTCGAAAACGCTGAGGCCGTGAAAGGTGTGCGGCGCGATGAAGCAGAGCTGCCCGCGGGAAAGCGTGGTCTCCTCGTCGTCGATGAAGTGGCGGCATTGTCCCCGCAGCACGTAGAAAGCCTCGAAATAGTCATGCCCGTGAAGGTAAAAGGGCGTATAACGGTTATGCTTCTCCACTCGGATGTTGTGGGAGAGACTCATGGGGAAATAGGCGTGCTCGTCCAGCGTCAGGCGGTTTGGCCGCTTCTCATAAAACAGCTCGCAGGGGTCGTACAGATCGGGGCAGAGAAATTTCTGCCGGATCAGATCTTCTGCGGTGTATTCCTGCAGGAATTCCTGCAGTGTATCAGCATCCCCGCTTTTTTTGGCGCGGTAGTAGTCCCGGTAAAATTTCTCCGCCGGGGTGATCTCCTCCAGCGCAGCCAGTATCTTTTCACGATGGCCCATGATAGTCTCCTTCCAGAATGTGATGATACCTTCGGATTGCTTTAATATTATCAGAAGAAATCCCTGAAATCCAGTCGTTCCGGGCAGGTTATCATGAAATGACAATCCAGGATGTCATCTGTGAAACTTATATATTTCTGTGAGAACTGGTATATTTTTATTGTAATCCCGTGGCAGAGGAGAGTGTTTGCGGCTCAGTGCCGGCGGGACACAGAGACACAGGAGAAGAGAGGTGTTTGTACCATGAGTGAGAAGACAAGAGCCATTCTGGCGGAGCTGACATTGGAGGAGAAATGTGAACTCTGCGCACAGGCGGACGGGAGCTTCGGGCGGATCCCGAGGATGGATCTGCCGGGCAGCGTTCCCCAGGACAATCCCCGCGGCGGCGCGGATTATTTCCGTTCCGGACGTCCCGTGGAGGGGGACGGGCAGTACCATCCGGTCGCGTTTCCGTCGGATGCGTGTCTTGCCATGAGCTGGGATGAGAAGCTGGCGAAGGAGACGGGAGCGCATTTTGCCGAGGAATGCCGGGCGAATCCGACCCTGGTCAACTGGCTGTTCCGGCCGGGCGTCAATATCAAGCGCAGTTATCTCTGCGGCCGAAACTTCGAGTATTTCTCCGAGGACCCGGTGCTGGCCGGTGAGATGGCCGGTTCCTATATCCAGGGACTGCAGGAGAATGGCGTGGCAGCGACTCTGAAGCACTTTGTCTGTAATAATCAGGAATTTGAACGTATGACGACCAATTCGGTCGTGTCCGAACGGGCGCTGCAGGAGGTCTATCAGAGACCTTTTGAGATCGCGATCAAGAAGGGACATCCGTTGTCCGTCATGTCCTCCTACAATCAGGTGAACGGCGAGTGGGTCAACTCCAACCAGCACATCTGCGACCTGCTGCGGAAGCAGATCGGTTTTGACGGCGTTGTGGTCTCTGATTTCGCGGCAATTCACCATAATAAGGTCGCGGCGCACAATGCCGGGATGATGGACATCGAGCTGGCGCCCGTATCGATCCATTCCGCCGAGCTTCTGGAAGCGGTGCGGGACGGAAGAGTGAAGGAGGAGACTCTCGACGCGGGGCTGGAGCGGGTGTTCGATCTGGTGGATCAGCTCTATGCAACGACTCCGGTCGAGGCGGATATGGAGGAACTTCACGAGGAGGCCCGCCGTGCTGCGGAGCAGTGTATCGTGCTGCTGCAGAATGACGGAACACTGCCGCTGGCGGAGAAGCAGGATCATTTGCTGGTGGTGGGCCGCCTGGCGGAGAATCCGTCCTACATGGGCGGCGGTTCCGGTCATATGAACGGATACCGGATCGACACTTATCTCGATGCCATCCGCGCACTGGTGCCGGATGCGGCCTATGCGCCGGGTTATCCACTGGTTGAGGATTTCCCTCCGAAGGAACCGGCAGATCCCGCTCTGATCCGGGAGGCTGTGGAAGCGGCGAAGCAGGCGGAGACAGTCATCGTCTTTGCGGGTCTTGGCTACTGCTATGAGTCAGAAGGCTACGATCGGGACAACATTCAGCTGCCGGAAGGACAGAGAGAACTGCTCGATGCGCTGATGCAGGTGGATGCCCGGATCATCCTGGTCCTTTCCTGCGGCAGTGTGCTGTATACCTCCCGCTGGACGGACCGCGTGTCCGCTGTGGTATACAACAGCCTGGGCGGCGAGTCGGTCGCACCCGCGACAGTCAATGTCCTCTTCGGGAAGGCCGAGCCTGGCGGACGGCTGGCGGAGACCTGGCCGGTCTGTGAGGAGCACGGCCCGACCTACATCAATTTCACCGGAGCCTGCCAGGACATGCAGGACGTGGTCTACGGCGAGGGCATCTACGTCGGCTATCGCTGGTATGAGAAGAGAAAGCTGCCGGTGCTCTATCCCTTCGGACACGGACTCAGCTACACGAGTTTTGAGATCGGGAAGCCGATTCTCTCCACACGGAACCTGACGCCCGAGGGGAGCCTTACGGTGACGGTGCCGGTGACCAATACCGGAGACCGGACCGGCAGCCAGGTGATCCAGCTCTATCTCTCCCACATCGAAGGCTCCAGCTGCGATCATCCGGTCAAGGAGCTCAAAGCCTTCGCCAAGGTGACGCTTGCTCCCGGAGAGACGGGAGAAGCGGTCATGACGTTAAAACGCCGTGATTTCGAATTCTTCGCTCCGGCGCAGGATACCTGGATTCTCGAGGACGGCGCCTACACGCTGCACATCGGGACTTCCGCGGCGGCGGAAGACATCCTGTATAACGAGCTGGTCATGGTCAGCGGAGGAGATAAGCCCTTTATCTATACGGAAATGACGCCGCTGGCCTGGTTTATTGCCAGTGAGAAATATCATAAGATCCTGCAGGAGAACCTGCCGCCGGAGGTCGATCAGATGATGAATCAGGATACCTTCGAGTGGTGCTGCCTCTGTGTGCCGCTGCCTTATTACAAGGTGACGGAGCCCTTCCTGGGAGCGCCGATGATGACGCCGGAGCAGGCGGAGTTCGTCCTGAAGAAGATGAACGAGTAAGAAACGGATACAGGAAGGAAACGAGATATTTATGAAGTCGCATTACGAGGACAAGGATACAGAATTCGCCGCCTACCGGATGGTTCTGATCGGGATGAACGTCGGAGTGGTGCTTGTCGCCGTGATTGTGGTGGCCGCGGCGGTCCCGGACATCTCCGGGCTGGCCATGAGCGGCCTCTGTCTGGTGCTGACGCTGGCGGCGCTGGTCCATCAGGTCCGTCTGGATCGTTATCATATCCTCTCCGGGGAATTTCTGGTAGAGGATGGACGGGCACTGTACATCGTGATCGGTGAGTTCGGGTTGGGATTCGGACGTGCATATCACAGAAAGAACCAGAAGAGACTGAAGGCGTATCGCTATTTCTGTGTGACAGGAGTGCGGTCGGTGAAGGTCTGGCCCTTCGGGATCCGTCTGAAAGCGGAGGGGCTGACGGCTACTTCCCGGGAGGCCGTGCTGGATGAAAATATTTTCGCGACGCCCGGTGCAGCGAAGGAGATCCTCAAGCAGAACGGTCGCCGGAAAACACAGGTATTTCATATCGAACACAATCTGAAGCCGGCGGAAGAACAGCGCCTGCTGCGGCGCCTCGAGGGACTGATGAGCGGGGAAGGGGGGAGCGGCTACGGAAAACAGTACCGGCTTTGAAATGTTTCATATGCAGGTGGGCGAGGGTCTGGT
>JAJQDL010000079.1:0-351 GCA_021202235.1 Lachnospiraceae bacterium | reverse complement strand
ACGGGGACTTCGCGGCGGAACCGGCAGCTCCCCTCGAAGGGCTGCAACAGAGGCCGCTGGGGCGGGGGGACCGGGTCGGCTTCGACTTCGGAGAGCATCGCGTGGGGTATATTTCCTTCACGCTGACCTCGTCGGGCAGTCCGGCCGACGCTCCGGCGCACATCCGGCTGAAATTCGGAGAGAGACCTCTGGAGATCGCCGAAGAGACTGCGGACTACAGCGGAAATATCAGCAGCAGCTGGCTGCAGGAGGAATTCCTTCATGTGGACGTGCTGCCGGCAGCACTGCGGCTGCCGAGGCGCTATGCGTTCCGGTATATGGAGCTCCTGGTGCTGGATACATCACCCAAAT
>JAJQDL010000026.1 GCA_021202235.1 Lachnospiraceae bacterium | reverse complement strand
ATCCCCTCAGAGTGAATCCATCGTAGCGAGAACAATATTTACACGCCGTGATCGTATCATGCACTCTCCTCCAGAGAATAGCCGACGTGCCGGGTTACGCGGATCTCTATGTCGGCATGCAGAGCCGCCAGCTTCTTGCGCAGATAAGAAATGTACACCCACACCACGTTGATCTCGGCCTCGCTGTCGTAGCCCCAGATCTTCTCCATGAACCGTTCCGCGGAGATGACATGATGCGGATTGCTCATCAGCATCTCCAGCATCTGGAATTCCTTATTGGCCAGGCGGAAGCCGCCCGCCGGCGTAGAGAGTTCGAAGGTCGCCCGGTCCAACGTCACGTTCCCCAGCGTCAGCCGCGAGCTGGCCTGCGCCGTCTGCGACCTGGTCATCGCCCGGATCCGCGCCAACAGCTCCCGGGTATTAAAGGGCTTCGTCAGATAATCGTTGGCCCCGGCATCCAGACCCAGTACCTTGTCGTCGATCTCAGATTTCGCCGTCAGCATCAGCACTGGAACACGGTTTCCCTTCTCACGGATGGTCTTCAGAACCGTGATCCCGTCCACTCTGGGCATCATGATATCCAGCACCACGCCGTCGTAATTATCCGCTTCGAGATAATCCAGCGCCTCCTGCCCGTCATAGGCCGCATCCACCGAATAATTATTTCTCTCCAGGATCGTTACCAACGCCTTCGAGAGCGCTCTCTCATCCTCCGCCAGCAGCAGTCTCATATCCGTCCTCCTCCGGCCTGCGGCCGTTCTTTCTTATCGACTATCTTAGCATAACGTCTATACCTTAAGCAAACTTAAAAAAAGAACACTAGCCCTGATAGATACAGGTACTATCCTTTCTGTTCGCCTGCATAAACCGCTCCGGCTTAAACCGGCTCTCTGTGCACGAAAAGGCGCGCCCGCAGGCGCGCCTCCCGTATATCTCGTATTCGATTGGGGGTCGAAACAATTAGCCTCTGTAGTAGTTGATCAGACATCCGGCCGTGATGATATCTCTCTCAGCGTCGGTCAGCTCGCCCAGACGTACATCGAATTCCTTCATGCCGTCCGCGGTCACCGCGTACGCCTTGATCACTTCGTCCTTGTTGAGGATGGCAGCGCGCACGCCGGGGATGAACACATAGTCGCCCAGAGCGAAAGGAAGCTCCTTGTCGTCGCCGTCATACAGGAACGGCATCATGCCCCAGTTAATCAGGTTGGATCTGTATCTCTTGGTCGCATAGTCGTGTGCGATGTTCGCCCAGGCACCCAGCACCTTCTGGCAGGAAGCAGCCTGCTCACGGGCAGAACCATCACCGGGCTTCACAGCATAGATGGTAGAACCGATCGCGGTATTCATCGGATCAACGTTCGGGAACTGCGTCTTGACAGTCTCATATGCCTTCGCGAATCCGGGATCCTCCATCGGGCTGGTACCGGCCTGACGTGCATACTCAACCTTCTGTACCGCCTTGGCGTTGGGGACGTAGTTGGGATCCTTACGGCTCAGAGCGAACTCAGCCAGACCCAGAGGGTTGGAACGATAAGAAGAGGTCTCACCGGAAGGAATCAGCTCGTCGGTGGTGGTGACCGGATCATGGATCTCGGACACGACCTTCAGCATCACGTCGTCGGTCAGTGCGGTCATCTTCGGCCAGGGCTTGATGTTGGGGCCTTCCACCAGCTCCACCTCAGGCTGCGGCTTGCCGATGCCGTCGTACACGCGGTTCGCGTAGATGTTGGCGTCGAAGTAGTACTTCGGACGAGTATACTCGCCTTCGAAGGTCTCTGCGCTGGTCAGGAAGCCCTTGTTGGCAGCGGTAGCTGCGATGGAACGGGCATCCATCAGAGCAACGGAAGCAATCTGGCCGTTCTGCACCTTGGAGCCTTCGCGGTTCGGGAAGTTCCGGGTCGCATGACGCAGCGAGAACGCATTGTTGGCAGGGGTGTCGCCCGCGCCGAAGCAAGGGCCGCAGAACGCGGTCTTCAGGATCGCGCCGGTCTCCAGAATCTCAGCCGCACGGCCGTTCTTGATCAGCTCCATGTAGATCGGCGTAGAAGCAGGGTACACACTCAGGGTGAACTTATCGTTGCCGATGTAGCTGCCCTTGAGGATATCCACGGCGTCGCAGATGTTCTCATAGCCGCCGCCGGCACATCCGGCAATCAGGCCCTGCTCGGTGTAGAGCTTGCCATCGATGATCTTGTCCTGCAGAGAGTAGTTGATCTTGTCGCCGAAGCTGATCTTGGCTCTCTCCTCGACATCATGAAGCACGTCCTTCAGGTTGGCGTTCACGAAATCGATGGTGTAGGCCTTGCTGGGATGGAAAGGCATGGCGATCATGGGCTTGATCTCCGCCAGGTCAACTTCCACCACGCCGTCATAATAAGTAACAGGAGCGGGATTGATCTCCTTGTAGTCCTCAGGACGATTGTGGGTATCGTACCACTCTTTCGTTCTCTCATCGGTTCTCCAGATGGAGGACAGGCAGGTGGTCTCGGTGGTCATCACGTCGATGCCGATCCGGAAGTCAGAAGACAGGTTGGAGACGCCAGGGCCGACAAACTCCATCACCTTGTTCTTGACATAGCCCTTGTCGAAGGTAGCTCCTACCAGAGCGATGGCCACATCCATGGGGCCTACGCCTCTGCGAGGGGCATTCTTCAGGTAGATCGCGATCACCTGAGGCATCTTGATATCATAGGTTCTGCCGCACAGCTGCTTCGCCAGCTCGCCGCCGCCCTCGCCCATGGCCATGGTACCCAGAGCGCCATAACGGGTGTGGGAGTCGGAACCCAGGATCATCTTGCCGCAGCCAGCCAGCACCTCACGGGCATACTGGTGAATAACAGCCTGATGAGGGGGCACGTACATTCCGCCGTACTTCTGCGCAGCGGTCAGACCGAAGACATGGTCATCCTCGTTGATGGTGCCGCCGACAGCGCACAGGGAGTTGTGGCAGTTGGTCAGAACGTAGGGCAGAGGAAACTCGGTCATTCCCGAAGCTCTGGCGGTCTGGATGATACCTACGAAGGTGATGTCGTGGGAGATCATCTTGTCAAACTTGATCTGCAGATCCTCGTTGTTCCCAGAGGTATTATGGGCCGTCAGGATATTGTAGGCCATCGTACCTTTTCTGGCGGCTTCCTTATCCGGAGCGCTGCCGGTCTTCGCGGCCACTGCGGCATTCACATCCCCAGTGTCCTCAACCAGATCAACGCCATTGATGAGATAAGCGCCGTTCTCGTATAATTTCATCGGTTTATCCTCCTTCTCGTGCCGTATTCCGAGCGGCATCCGATGGGTTCATTATCGTATAAAATCGGCGGGAAGTCAAGCGTATTGGCTAAAAACCAAAAATTATTTAACAGGATTCTCACTTACATTACAATTCTTCTTTTTAATGTCAATATTTTGCAAATAAGGTCACACCTTTAATATATAGTGAACGACAAAAATATTTGTCGTTCACTATAAAAATGATGCACACGATCGCGCAGGGAATGGCTGCTTACGCAGCCCGCGTCTACGCTGCCGCTTCGGTCGTTGCTAAACGTGTGCCACTGGCACACAGCAACGGCGCGAAAGTAAACGACATAAAGTCGTTTACTATAATTATTCAAAATGTAAGAAATATGATACAACGAATTGCTCCACGCTATTCTTCTTTTATGTCAATTGGGAAGACCAGCCGCACCCGGAAAGAATCCTCATCCGTTCACAGTTCAAACCGTCCGTGCAGCTGTTCTGTGATGCTTTTGGCGATGGAAAGTCCCAGCCCGCTGCCCTCCGAGCTGCGGGAGGCGTCGCCGCGGGTGAAACGTTCCATCAGATCCTCCGCCGGCAGATCCAGCGAAGCGGCAGAAACATTTTTCATCGTATAGATCAGGCTGTGCGCCGTCTCCTGCAGATCGATCGTGACATGTGTTCCCGGCCTGGCATATTTGCAGACATTGGTAAAAAGGTTGTCGAAGACCCGCCACAGCAGCTTCCCGTCCGCCCGGATCACCGCGGGAGGAGGCACCAGATGAACCACCGGCGTCAGCCCCGCCTCTTCCAGCCGTTCCTGAAATTCCCCCAGCTCCTGATTCACCATCTGCACCAGGTCGATCCGCACCCACTGAATGTCCAGATTCCCCGAAGAAACGCGGTTGGCCTCCATCAGCGCCTCGGTCAGCGTCCGCAGACGCGCCGCCTTCTCCTCCAGAATCCGCAGATACTCCTGCACCCGGGGATCGGGGAGATCCTCCCGCTTCAGCAGGTCCACATAGCTGATGATCGAAGTCAGCGGCGTCCGCAGATCATGCGAGACATTGGCGATGAGATCCGTCTTCATCCGCTCACTGGCCGTCCGCTCGCGCACAGCGTTCTCCAGACTGTCATCCAGCGCGTTGACGGCTCCGGCGATCTGAGCCAGCTCCCCGGTCATGCCCTCCGTGTTCAGCTTCCGCCCGACATTTACCCGGGACAGACTCTCCACCCGCTCGAAGATCCGTTTATACTGGCTCTCCCGCTGGCAGATACGCCGGATATTCCAGATATTAAGCAGCAGGGCCGCCGCCAGCAGCGCGCTCCCCGGCAG
>JAJQDL010000153.1 GCA_021202235.1 Lachnospiraceae bacterium | reverse complement strand
CCTTAGCGAAAATGGCGTCGAACTTCTCACGGGAGATAGGACGGTTCACCTTACCCCAGGCAATGTCATCATGAATCGTGGGTGTGTCGACAATAAATTTGTCCTCCGGACTCCGTCCGGTGTATTTGCCGGTCTCCACCACCAGTGCACCGGTGTTGCTCAGGGATCCCTCGCCCCGACGCAGAGCCGCCTCAGTCAGCTGCGCAGGAGTCAGGTTGCGATAGACTGCCTTGGGTCCGATGATCCCCAGTTTTTCAATACCGTAGGTTTCCATTTGCGTTACCTCCTCAAAAGCATTCTTACTCTTGTGTTCTTTTTGTTCACCGGTATAATCATACCACAGATTTCGTCCGCATTGTTATACCAATGTTGAATATAAAGATGCAAACGACAAAATGTATTTTTTCTTCTATTTCACACCAAGGAAATCCCTGATCGCCTTTTCCATCTCGTCCTTTTCGCAGACCGTCTTATGCAGGACCTCGGCCGAGCGGATATCCTCGATCGCCTGAGGGATGTCCACGCCGGACAGCTCATGGAGCCGGTCGATCAGCGCAAAATCTTCCTCATCTTCATATCTGGGATCAATCGCCGACATGACGCTGCGGGTGAACTTATAGGGGCTGGCCGTCGAAGCGATGACTGTGGGCGTCGTGTCTCCCGTCTCTTCCCGGTACTGTTTATACACATGGGCCGCCACCGCCGTATGCGTGTCCATGATATAGTTTTCTTTTTCATAGGTCTCGCGGATGATCTGTGCAGTCCCCGCCTCATCCGTGTAGTAGCCGCAGAAATCCGCCAGACGGCTTCGCATCTCCTCCGGCAGGGTATAAACTCCGGTAGAGCTCAGCTGTTCCATAAAAGCAGCGTTCGCCTCGGCACTCTCCCCGGCGACCAGATAGATCAGTCGTTCCAGGTTACTGGAAATGAGAATATCCATCGAAGGAGAACTGGTCAGAATAAATTCACGGTTCCGGTCATAGGTACCGGTGCGGAAGAAGTCGAACAGAACCTTATTCTCGTTGGAAGCACAGATCAGCTTCTTCATGGGAATCCCCATATTTTTCGCATAATAAGCCGCCAGAATATTCCCGAAATTGCCGGTGGGAACCACCACATTCATCGGCTCCCCTTCCTGCAGCGCTCCACGGGCCATCAGGGTAACATAGGAGTACACGTAATAGGCAACCTGAGGGATCAGCCGTCCGATGTTGATGGAGTTGGCCGAAGAGAACTGGAATCCCGCCGCATCGAGCTCCTTTTCAAGCTCGCGGTCATTAAAGATCTCCTTCACACCGGTCTGGGCATCATCAAAATTACCATGGATCCCGATGACACGGGTATTCGCACCGCGCTGCGTGACCATCTGCTTCTTCTGGATCGGGCTGACCCCGTCCTTCGGATAGAACACGACAATCTTTGTTCCTTCCACATCAGCGAATCCCGCCAGAGCCGCCTTGCCGGTATCACCGGAGGTAGCTGTCAGGATCACAATGTCGTTCGTAATGCCGTTTTTCCGGGCGGAGGTAATCATCAGATGCGGGAGAATCGAGAGCGCCATGTCCTTGAAAGCGATCGTGGCTCCGTGGAACAGCTCCAGGAACCAGGCATCCCCTTTCTTCACCAACGGCGCAATCTCTTTGGTGTCAAATTTGCTGTCATAGGCACGCTCAATACAGCCGCGCAGCTCCTCCTCCGTAAAATCCGTGAAGAAAAGCTTCATTACTTCATAGGCGATCTGCTGATAGCTCATATGGGACAATGCCTCCAGGGAGACATCCAGTTTCGGGATAAAGGAAGGAACAAACAGTCCCCCGTCACGCGAAAGGCCCTGCAGGATTGCCTGGCTGGCCGTCAGCTTTGTCCCGTCGCTCCGGGTACTCTTGTAATACAACTCGCTCATAACAACCTCTTACTCTGTTTTATAGGGAAACGGCGAACTACCGTTTACGCCAGAGAAGCGGTCACAATGGACCGCTTCTTTCTGACAGTTCTCATCTGATATTAGTTCTCGATCAGCTTGCCTTCCTCGCTCCAACTGTACAGCTTGCGAAGCTCCTTGCCGATCTCCTCAGCAGGATGCGCTGCAGCCTTGGCCCGCATCGCACGGAAGTGAGGAGCCCCGATGGCGTTCTCGGTCAACCAATCCTTCGCGAAGGTGCCGTCCTGGATATCGGACAGGATCTTCTTCATGGTCTTCTTGGTCTCTTCGGTGACCAGCTTGGGACCGGTGATATAATCACCATACTCCGCGGTGTTGGAGATGGAATAACGCATGCCTGCAAAACCGCTCTGATAGATCAGGTCAACGATCAGCTTCATCTCATGGATGCACTCGAAATACGCATTCCGGGGATCGTATCCGGCCTCCACCAGAGTCTCATAACCGGCCTGCATCAGAGCGCAGACACCGCCGCAAAGCACGGCCTGCTCGCCGAACAGATCGGTCTCCGTCTCCGTCTTAAAGGTGGTCTCCAGGACGCCGGCTCTCGCTCCGCCGATACCCAGCGCATAAGCCAGACCTCTGTCCCAGGCCTTGCCGGTAGCATCCTGATGCACGGCGATCAGGCAGGGAACACCCTTGCCGGCCTGATACTCGCTGCGTACCGTGTGTCCCGGTCCCTTGGGAGCGATCATCACCACGTCCACATCCTTCGGAGGAACGATCTGGCCGAAATGAATCGCGAAGCCATGGGCAAACATCAGCATATTGCCCGCTTCCAGATTGGGCTCGATGGACTCCTTGTACAGCTGAGCCTGCTTCTCATCATTGATCAGGATCATGATGATATCCGCTTTCTTGGCCGCTTCTGCAGCTGTATACACATCAAATCCCTGCTTCACTGCCTTGTCCCAGGACCTGGAACCCTCGTACAGACCGACGATCACGTCGCAGCCGGATTCTTTCAGGTTCAGCGCATGGGCATGTCCCTGGCTGCCGTAGCCGATGACAGCGATGGTCTTCCCTTCCAGCAGGGACAGGTTACAGTCTTCCTGGTAAAAAATCTTTGCCATGATACATATCCTCCATGTAAATTTACTGTAAGTGTAATATATGCAGATTTCACATTCTCTGTGAACATTTGCCGAAATAATAGAAAGCAGATCGTTTATAACTCCTCGAAAGCGCCGCGCGCCAGACCGGTGATCCCGGTCCTGGCCAGCTGCAGAATGTGGAAGTCACCCAGGAGCCGCATAAAGGCATCCAGCTTGTTCTGGTTCCCGGTAAGTTCGACCATGATGGACTTCTCCGCCACATCCACGATCTTCGCCCGGAAGATGTCCGCCACCGCGATGACCTGAGACCGCTTCTCCGCATCCGCTTCGATCTTCACCAGCACCAGCTCCCGGCAAACTGATTCGTCATCCGGAAGTTCCTTGATGTCCACGACATCCACCAGCTTCGCCAGCTGCTTGCGGATCTGTTCCAGCTCCTCGTCCTCTCCCCGTGTCATGATCGTCATACGGGAAAAATCCGGGTTCTGTGTCTCACCCACCGTCAGGCTGTCAATATTATAACCCCGACGGCTGAAAAGCCCGGCTACACGGCTCAGGACGCCGGAAGAATTCTCCACGAGAACAGACAGTACACATCTCCTCATCTGCTCATCCTCTCTTTCTCTGCGCTATCTCACATATATTATCACAAGTAAATGGTCGTTTCAAGTCCATTTTCCCGATCTTCTGCCGGTTCTTTTCATTAAATCCTCTTTTTTTGCCCCGGCAGAGGAGCCATGCCTTTCAGCATCTTCCTCTTTCTCCCGGCATGCTTCACAGGACATACGGATATGATTCAGGCCCGCATGCCGGAGAGCTCGAACGGTAGCCGGCGCCGCATGCATCTCAGTATGAAGGGAACGCCACGGCACCTTTTCCTCATATAGCTTATACAGCACGCGGTATTCCGCGGCGGGCAGCGACTGATATCCCAGATAAATGCGCTGATTCCTCGCACATTCCGCTTCAAGCCGCTCCAGACACTCTGTCAGATCCCGGGTAAAACGCCTCCTGTCCTGCTCAGCCCGTTCCAGGATCCGCACCATCCGGTCTTCCTCCCTTCTTCCCAGCGGCGTTTCGGAGACGATCCGGTTTTCCCAGACGGCATAGCTGTAAATCTTTTCATTCAGGAGCAGCAGCTCGCTGCGGGCAGAGTCAATCCGCGCCCGCAGCTCCTCCTGGATCCGGGCATAGCTGCCGATGATCTCCTGGATCTCTTCATCAGTCAGACCCTCAGACATGATTCCACCCCCCGGAACGTCCTTCTTCCAATATATGCTGAGCGCGCTGGGGCCCCCTTTCCACCAGTCTCCTGTAAGCCCCCAGCACCTGCGCCTCTGACCAGGAGGTCTGCTGCACCTCCGATCCCCAGATATTGCTCTGATAACACGCGCAGATCCTTTCGCGTGCCTCCTGCGAACCGCAGGGGAATTCATCCTGCTCATACCGGAAGAGCGTGCTCTCGTGCAGCCCCATCTGCCCGGCTGCCTGCCTAAGAGTCAGTTCTCTCTGCCGTCTCTGACGATACAGTTTTTCTCCGTCCGTCATAGTACCCCTCTTTTCTCTCGGATTTTCAGGCATTATAGCAAAGAGAAATGCATCTGAACAGACACAAAATGCGGCGCATTTTGCCCACGGTCACATCTTTTCTTTATTTCTGTCACAGTTCATTTTCCTACCGGAACCCGGTCTGCACCATTT
>JAJQDL010000036.1:18337-30031 GCA_021202235.1 Lachnospiraceae bacterium | reverse complement strand
CCCATCTTGTGGCGATTTCCAAACGAATGATGACGACCATCAAATTGAACATGACGTTCTCCATGACACTCAACTTTATCGCAATCACCCTTGCGATCACGGGCATATTGAACCCGGTCGTGGGTGCTCTTGTCCATAACGCAGGCTCCGTCATCGTAATTATCAATTCTGCGCTTTTGCTGAACTGGAAAATAAAATCGGGAGGCACACCATGACGGCGCTGTCCCTGGCAACGCCGGGTAAGAATTACACGATCAAGTGGAATGTTTGCGGGTGCGATACGGAACAGGAAATGCGATTGCCTGGATATTCACTCCCTGCGGATTTGACAAGTGGCAGGCAGTTACTGCATCCATCCTTGGCCTTGCAGAAAAGGAAGAAGTGGTTGTCGTGCTGGGTCAGTTTGCTGCCATGTCGGATGCGCTGGATGTGGTGGAATCCGGCGGAAGCCTTGCCCCGATCGCTGCCCTTCTGGGCAACAGCGCTCTGGTGGGCTATTCCTTCCTGGCATTCAACCTGCTGTGCGCTCCCTGCTTCGCGGCCATCAACACCATCCGTGTGGAGATGCAGAACGGCAAGCTGGCTGCATTCGCGATCGCCTATCAGTGCGTGTTTGCCTACGCTGTTTTCCTGCTGATCTATCAGTTCGGTTCTCTGTTTACCGGAGGCGGCTTTACATTGGGAACGGTTGCTGCGATTCTCGTTCTGGCCTTTATCCTCTTTATGCTGTTTAGGCCAGGGTACAAGCCTGCGAACGATAAAAAGAGCGTCCTGAATGTCGCTGCAAAGTAAGGAACGTCAGGAGGCGCACTTTATGGAATGGATCATGGATAATCTGGCAACGATCATCGTCGGGCTGCTTTTGCTGACAGCCGTCATCTTTGCCATATACAGATTGATACGGAACCACAGAAACGGCAAATGCAGCACCCATTGAAGATATCACCTTTCTTTGATGGGTGCTGTCTTTTTATGCACAGGCAAACACAGAAAAAAGGCGGGTATCATGAAAAGTGAATACAGTCAGTTAAAAGAATACATGGATCAAAGTAATAAGACTGTGGCAGTAACGGGTGCGGGAATTTCCTACCTTTATGGCGTGAGCAGGCTGAAACAGAGCGTTGCAGGCTGAATGCCAGGCGAATCTTCTCTGCGTCCTATGTCCGCAAAAATCCGGAAGAGTTCTACAAGGTCATGAAGAACGCTTTCCTGGACGCGACTTTTGTCAAGGGACCAAGCACTGTGCACAAACAGCTCGTAGACTTAGAAAAACAAGGGAAGCTCTATGGCATTGTCACCCAGAACCTGAACTGCCTGCATACCATTGCAGGCTCTCATCATGGCAAGGGGAGCGGTCAGCTGTTTGACTCCATTGATTTTGCTGTGCTCTGCCGGCCGGGGAAGGATTACAACTACAGAGAATTCTTAAGAAACTTCTCACACAAAGATGACTCCTGCACTGCCGGGAGTGCCGAATGACAAAAGCGGACTTGCATTCTGGTCTGGGTATTGATTATCTGGCTGATTCTGCGGGCAGTTTTATAGAATTCAGAGCATCTCTCAGCTTTTTATAGCGCAGCCGCTTTTCCTCATTGGCAAAATGAACCTCTCTTGACTGCAGTGGGTTGTCAGAATAATCTAATACTTCGTCTCCAAA
This sequence comes from Lachnospiraceae bacterium, assembly GCA_021202235.1. Taxonomy (GTDB): domain Bacteria; phylum Bacillota; class Clostridia; order Lachnospirales; family Lachnospiraceae; genus UBA3305. The sequence goes on along the minus strand of JAJQDL010000036.1, from coordinate 28,374 downwards.
CTGTTCACTGGTCAGATCAAAGACACAGTTCCCGACCATATTATAGCAATGATAGTTGCCGCCCGGCAGAGGAATCCCATAGACGTCGCCGCCGAAAATGTCCTGCGCCAGAAACGCGGTGATGGAACACTGTCCCAATGTTTTATTTTCCGGCGTCCAGTCCGAACGCATCCTGGGCGCGCAGGTGTCCGCACACCAGAGCATTGATAAAGCGTCATATAAGTCCTGTGGTGTCCGGATTCCGGCGTACTTCTCCGTCATGGCAGGAACTGTCGCATTTTCCCATCCGTAGAAATGATATTGTTTTGGCATAATGGCACATTCTTCCTTTCTTTGAGGAAAAGTATAGCATATCCTTCGGAGAATGGATAGCAGGGGACATCATATTTTCAGCGGGGAATTGACAAAACAAAATCCCATAAGTATAACAGTATCTGTGAATGTCTGATACAGAAGAAGCATGAGCTGACAGAGGGCAACTTTTGGGAACATTTGTTCCGAGGAGGAAACAATTTTGGGTACACTTTACTTTACAAGGCATGGGCAGACGATCTGGAATGTTGAGAACAGAATCTGCGGGGCGACGGACATCGCCCTGACGGATCTTGGTCACAGGCAGGCGAAGGAGCTGGGCAGAAGACTTGCTGCCGAAAAACTGCCTGTTGATGAAATTCTGTGTTCGCCGCTGGTTCGTGCCTCCGAGACAGCAAGACACATTTCGGAGGAAACAGGGATTCCCATGCGTGTGGAACCGCGGCTGAAAGAGCAGAATTTTGGCCGATTTGAATCCACACCCAGAGACGGAGAGGAGTTTCGGATCGCAAAGGCTCATTTCCTGGACCATTATGATGGCGGAGAGACGATGATGCAGTTATGTCAGAGGATATATAATCTGTTGGATGATCTTTGCTCCGATAACCGGACATATCTGCTGGTGGCACACAATGGGATTTCCCGGGTGGTGCATTCGTATTTTCACGATATGACAAACGAGGAATTTGCCTCAAGTGGCAACATACAAAGTGATCGTGTAACTACTACGTCGTAAAACCCTGCACGCTTGCCGCGTGTCGAATAAAACGGCAGGCAGCTCTGAGTGTGAAGGAGGACAGTTCGGCAAGCCCGTGCGGTGATCTGGTGAGAAAAGGACTGTGACAAAATAGAAGACATACATGGGAAATGATTGCTTCGCTGGGTGTATTCTGATAAAATAAATGTGGAAATATCGCTGAAAGCCACAAGAATATAAAGAGGCAGCCTATGAAGAAAACAGATGGAATCCTGAATCCGTGTATGCCCCGGAAAAGATCGCAGACCGGGAAGATGGCCCGCGTCCTGATGGCGGCGGTGCTTTTCTGTTTCCTGCTCCTTGTGGGTGCGCCGGAGGTTCAGGCAGCAGTCAGTAAGCCGGTCGTCCTGACGGAGACAATCAATAACTACACCACGAAGGTGCAGGTGTATTCCGCGAAGGATACCACGGTGTATGTCTACAACGGCAGTACGAAGATTACTTCGAAGAAATACTCTTCGGCGGGTGTGAAGACCATCACAATCTCCAAACAGAAGGCCGGGAGCACCCTGAAATTCAAAGCGAAGGATTTCTCCGGAACGTCCAGCTCGAAGGTCTCTGTGAAGGTGGAAAAGCTGACTTCGGTTAAAGCATCTTCCAGCCTGAAAAAGCCGACCGTCTCCACGAAGACAATCAAATCGACTACCACGAAGATCAAGGTGAAGGGCTATAAGGGGACAAAAGTTGTCATCCTCAATGATGCCGGAGAGAAGGTAAAGACAGTTTCCTTCACCAAAACCTGTACGAAGACCGTGACGATCTCCAATCAGACCGACACCAGCTGCCTGTATTTCTATAGCTATAAGAACGGCAAGCGCAGCGACATCGTAAAGAAGACTGTGACGGACGCCACAAAACCGTCGAAGGCGAAGGTTACTGTGAAATCCGCCACTTCCATCCTGGTGAAAGGCGAGATTGGAACCGCCGTGTATGTGAAGTCTGGAACGGATTCCAAATACACGAAGAAGGGTTATATCACCTCCAGCAGCGGCCTGAAGGTGAGCGGCGTGATCGCTACGACCGAAGGCTATTATTACGTAAAGCTGAAAGACGCTGCGGGGAACACCAGCAGCGCGGCCGGTAAAGCGTCCTACTACGTTATCAAATCCGGAGACTATACCCAGAAGGCGGGCTCCAGCTCCACAGCTAAAGCAATGGCGACATCCTACTCGATGAAGGAAGGGAAGACCGGCTATCTGTGCCTGACCGCGAAGACAAACGGCACCCGTTCGACCAGTACGATCACGGCAGCGGCCAAAGTGCGGACCTTCAAATGGTCTTCCTCTGATATGGATGTAGTGACTGTCTCGACCGCCTCCGGGAAGAACCAGACCTCCAACACGATTACCGCGAAGGCCGCGGGAACGGCGACGATCACCTGCAAGGTGGACGGAGTGATCTTTATGTGGAAGATCACCGTGAAGGAAAACTCCTCCTCCACGTCTGGCGGGAGCAGTTCGTCGTCTTCGTCCTCTTCTTCGACGGAAACATCGGGAACGTCCTCTTCTTCGGGGACATCCTCAGGAAGCTCGGGTTCGACTGGATCGACCGAGAGCACCGCGACGACCACAGAGCCGGTGTATGATTATGAGATTACGCTGCTGAACAGTGAGGAGTATACGTTGTATAGTGGGAAACATAGCTTTAATCAGGTGATCATTTATATAAAAACGGATAATCCAGATAGCAGCACACTCTCTTTTAAACATAACCTGAAATCCAGTATTAGTACTGTGGGAATGTATCAAGATGTTACTTATTGCAACTATGATTACTATTCGGGTAAGTTTGATGCAGTAACAGGTGGATACCTGATTACACTTAGATATCAGGAAGCAGGAACCGATACTTTTGTTATCTATGAGACCATTGATTCCAAAATCAAAGCGGCAAGCTATACAATCACGGTTCAGGATGGCGACGCGGCAGAAGATGCTTGGTTTGAAAGTGTCTTATCATCTGTAGTAGACGATTCCATGACAACAGAAGAAAAAGTGACGGCGCTTGCTCAGTATGTGAAGAACAATTTTAAATATCTTCCCTACACGAGTATGACCAGCAGCGGTGTTACTTTGGCAATCCTGACCACACATGCGGGCGCATGGTGGGAGACGAAGGAAGTGGATTGCGACGGAGCGACTTACATCATGGAGGAATTTGCCGAACGACTGGGACTTGAGCATTCTACAGGTTCAAGCTCTTCCGGTTATCACGTCTATCCGCTGATCGTGGATGATGAAACGGGTGAAACACTCAGCCCCCTGCCGAACTGGCCTGTTAATTCTAAGAACTTAAACTATATAACGGAGTGGGATATGGTCATCTAAAAAACTAGACAACTATATTCATAAATAAAAATCCTCCTTTAAGGCTTCATTCCCCTTCGAATGGAGCCTTAAATTTGATCTATCGCCAGAAAATAAAAACAGAACAACAAGAGAAAACTGAACTTTATAAAACTTTAAGACTTTAATTATAAAATAATAAGAAACATAAACGAAATATGAACCAAATAGCAGGCAGAAAATAATGAAAATACAGCAAAAATAGACTGAAAGCTACATCATAATCTTGCGAAAATCTTTCTTCGGACAGTGGAAAAATGATAAAAATGGGCCAAAAAACCGAAATCATAAAATGGTGACATAAAACACAGAGTCCCTGACAGTTCCTGGAAAATGTGATATAACTATAATTGCTAGAAGTGGCTGGAGAGGTGCCAGCGCCCCGCACGGGACAGGCCGCAGCCGCTTCCCACGAGGGATCCCGCCTGTGCAGGCGGGCATTTTTATCCCCTTCCGTGTCCGAGTCGGATACGGGTTTCTGATTTATCCGAGCATCCGGCCTGTCTATACGGACGGGCTTTTTCTTTGCCCGGATCCGTGTCCGACTTGGACACCATAACTCAGCCAGTAGGATCCCGCCCCATGCGGGCCGGATCTTATTGTAACGGGAAGTTTGAACACGCCTTCCCGTTTTCTCTCTTTGATATAGGGTGCGCGCCCCGGGTGATGTAGCGGTCCCCCGGGTGCCGCCGCGCCCGCATATAAAAATCATAATGAAAGCCTGTCCATAAGGATGGGCTTTTTTGCGTCCCCGAAAACAGGGGCAGCAGAACAAAGAGAGGATCGGAACCATTTCACCGTATGCAGCCGGGCCTGCCTTCCCGCAGACCCGTGTCCGACCCGGACACCGCATAAAACCACTCAAGGGAAAGGAGGATGAGCACCTTGAAAGCAAAAGGCGTGGGCGGCCATACGCCCGGTAACCCGTCAACCAGCATATATTTTACAGGGAGGAGACCGCAATGAAGAAAAATATCCTGCGGCGTGTTCTTGCCATGACACTGGTCCTGATCATGGGCCTGTCTGTTGCATCACCCTTCGACCTGACCGCTTTTGCGGCGGATGCGTCGGAGGAGTCAGCCACCTATACGGTGGAGATTCAGGATTCCCGGAACGGAACAGTCCGTTTCAAGGATTCCAGTAAAACGTCCCGGGAGTATTCCCCGGGCGATACAGTCACTCTTACAGCCGAACCGGATGACGGGTACGAGCTGGACGAGCTGACAGCTAAAAGCAGTGAGAAGGTCACTCTGAACGAGAAGTCGGAGACGACCTTCACTTTCGAGATGCCGGAGAGCGACGTAACTGTAAAGGCAATGTTCTCCGCTGTCGTGGAAGCCGTCACAGAGACGGAAGCGGAAACGACGGCAGCCAGCACAGAAGCGGAAGCGGAAACGACGGAAGCAGGCAGCGAAGAGGAGACAACCGAAGCTGCCGAAACTACGGAAGAGACCGAGGCAGCAGAGGAGACCGAAGCCGCTGAGACGGAAGTCACCGAAGAGGAGACCACTGGGGGAAGCCGCAGAGGAAACCGAAGCAGCTGAGGAGACCGTTGAAACCGAGGAGACAGCCACGGAAGCGGCAGTCATTCTGGGTGCAGCCGCTGTGACAGCAGAGGAGACCGCCGAAGAGGAGTCGTCCCTGACCGAAGCAGCTCAGGCAGTCCAGGACATGATCGATGCCCTTCCCTCTGTGGACGACCTGGAAGGGATGGACACGGATGAACTGAACGAAGCCTATGACGCCATCCTGGCGGCTGACGAAGCCTGGCAGGCCCTTTCCGAGGAGGAACAGGAGTCTGTGGGCGACTCGAAGCTTGACGAGCTGTATGAGTATTTTAATACCCTGACCATGACCACGGCGAGTGGGAAGAGCACGAAAGTGTCCGTCTCCAAGACAGCGAAATACCGCTATTCCTCTTATGGCGTAGGGAGCAGCTGGTCCACCAATAAATATGAGGTAGAGTACACGGTAGACGGTACGAAAGTGACAGCTTATGCCTACTGTGTGGAGCCGTCGGAGAGCGCGCCGGGATCCGGCAAATATACGATCACAAAGCTCAGCAGCAACAATACGCTGGCCAAGGTGATCTATTATGGTACCGAGTCCCTGTCCGGATCGAACTGCTTCTGGGAGCAGGAAGGCTATTCCAGTTACAGCACCGGTTACCGCTGGATCGTCGTCCATATCGCCTCCGCGCTGGCCTATGGCCGGAGTGACTGGTCCTACTGCATTACCAGCAGCACGGCGAAGAGTCTGGCCAGAAAGCTGGTCTCTTTCGCAGAGGATGCGGATGCACTGCCCAGCGGCAGCAGCATCGAGGAGCCTTACTTCTCTTATATTGACGATGAAGGCGACACGCAGACAAATGAGGACGGCTCGAAGCTGCTGATCAGCGCAGTGGCCAGCACCTCCCAGGGTGACCAGTATACACTGGATATCACCTTCAACGCCGATGAGACCGTATATGTGAAGGTCAAACTGCAGGAAGGGATGTCCTATGTTGTCCTGGATAATCCCAGCGGGAATGGAAGCTCGACGCTCCGTGACTCGGATGGAACGGATACCGTCACTATTTACGGCGGCACGACCCTCCGCTTCCGGGCTCCGATCGACCAGTCGGAAGAAGTCAGCAGCACATTCTCGAAGACTCTGACCGTGAAGAACCTGAAGGATTTTTCCGCGTACAAGCTGCAGTACGGGAAGTCGGGATATCAGTCCCTGGTCACCGTGTTCGGTGATTCCCTGGAGGCGACGACGGCTTTTAAGATCAACTGGGTAAGCACCCCCAGTCTTTCCCTGACCAAGAGCGTCTCTTCGGTGTCCGAAGACTACGCCAAGATGGTGGTAAATAATCCGAACTACTCCCTGGAAGGGGCGAGATACGGAGTCTATGCTACCAAAGCAGATGCGGAAAATGAGGAAAACCGTCTCCGCCTGCTGACCACGGATGAAGACGGCCAGACCAATACCATTACCATGGTTGCAGATTCTTATACAGGAGATGAAACCTATTACACAGCCGGACAGAAGTTCGTTGTGGGAGACGTGTTGTATATCAAGGAGCTTATTGCTCCCTCCGGCTATCAGCTGGATACGACGGTCTACAAGGTGACCCTGACCAGCGGCGACAATGAGCTGGAAGTGGAGGATGTTCCTATCTATGCGACGGTCAGTGTCCAGAAGGCCGATAAAGCGTACCTTGAGGGCGAGATCAGTGCGGACGATATCGCGGACCTGTCCAACATCTTGTTCCGTCTGCAGTACAGGAAGGTTTCTTCGTTTGACGAAGCCTCTTCGGCCAGCAATACCAGATCCTGGGGGATCATGACCGATGAGAGCGGCGTGGCGACCTTCGACGAGGATCACATCACCAGTATCGGAAATGTACCCTATGAGCTGGAGGATGGCACGTATGTGATCCCTCTCGGGTATCTGAATGTCCGTGAGTGTGATGACACATACACATATCTCTATACGGCCTATGACGAAGAGGATGACGGCGCACTGAATACAGCCTACACTCCGAGCAGTATGACCTGGACCGTGGGCGATAAGACTTACAGCGGCACCCGCAACGTCGGCCTGATGATCCAGGAAAAGACGCTGTCTGACGGCACAAAGACGGTCGAGGTCGTCGCGGAAGACGGGACGGTCGTCTCTGACGGCAGCCTGCAGCTGACCGCGGAGGATTACCAGACCCAGAAGTATGGAGACCTGACGATTGAGAAGGTTTCCGCTTACAACAAGCAGAAGTTGGCCGGAGCCACCTTCCACCTGGAGGATTCCGACGGCAATACGGTCGTCCCGACTGATGACAACGGCATTACCGGCGACATTGATTCGGACGGTACGATCACGGTTCAGTCGGATGGTACAGCTACCGTGGAACATATCCCGGCAGGAACTTATACCTTGGTGGAGGATTATGCACCAGTCGGATATACGAAGGATCAAAGTGACAATCTGACAATTAGCATTTCTGGCGGAAATGCGTCTACTGTAACGGTAAACAATACTCAGGATGCTGCCGGTATCAAGATCCAGAAGTACGATACGGATTCCGGTGAAGCAGAGGCTGAAGGAGGTGCCACTCTGGAGGGAGCAACCTTCGATGTGATCACTCTGCAGGACATCTATGTTGACGCAACAGTCACGGAATACTCTGCCGGGGATGTGGTTACGACGCTTACCCTGGATGAAAACGGGTACGCAGAATCCGCAGAGGGTGCTCTGGTAGTTGGTTCTTACCAGCTCGTCGAAACAAATGCCCCCGAGGGATACGATGTCTGTGATGCCATTACCTTTACGATCTCCCAGGCGGACGACGGCACGCTGGAAGCGACGCTGGACGGTTCGACCACAGCTCTCGCCTCCGAGGAGACCGATGACGGTACGGTATTCGGCCTGACCGATGGTGAGATCTCTGATGCGGTCCTCCGCGGCGGCGTGGCCATCCGGAAGCGTGATGTGCAGTCCGGAGACGTCACCGCTCAGGGCGCGGCGACTCTGGCAGGCGCGGTCATCAACATTTACAACATTTCCGAGAACGCGATCCTGGCGGATACCGACGGGGACGGCGAGATGGAGACATATGAGTCCGGCCAGCTGGTCTATACGCTGACCACCGGGGCGGACGGCTCCGCGCAGACCGCCTCTGACCTGCTCCCTTACGGCACCTATGTGGCTGTGGAAGTGAGCTCTCCGACTGGCTACCTGTCTATGCAGAAGTCTTACCTGAGTGACAGCGAGGCGGCGGCCCTGGGCTTCACCTACAGCGCGTCTCAGGACATCTATTATGACGAAGCATTGGAGACCAGCTACTTCTATGACACGAACGAGCGGGCTTTCTACTGCCACACGGCGTATACCACCCAGTCTGCAAACCGTCTGCATGTCTCTTCCTATGGTTCCTACGAGTCGAAGTTTGAGATCCGTGAGGCCGGGGAGACGGTGGATCTGACCGGTGAAGAGGGAAGCATTTATGATCTGGTAAAACGGGGTGATTTCTCCATCTACAAGGTGGACGATGAGACCCAGCAGCCCATGGAGGGCGTGCAGTTTAAGATCACGTCCGTGACGACCGGCGAGAGCCACATCGTCACCACTGATGCCAACGGCTATTACAGCTCCGCGCAGGCCGCCCATTCTTCGGCGGACGGCCTCTGGTTCGGCTTGGATGCGAATGGGAACAGCGTCCCCGTGGACGACTCCCTGGGAGCCCTGCCGTATGACACCTATTACATCGAGGAAATCGAAGGCGAAGCCAATGAAGGCATGATCATGTGGAGCGGCTACATTTATGTGACTGCGGATACCGTGTACGAGAACGGCTACGTCATCAATCTGGACATCAACAACCGCAGACCCATTATCAGCACCAGCGCGTCGAACGAGGAGACCGGGAATAAATACCTGGCTTCTTCCGAGGGCGCAGTTGTTGAGGATGCCATTACCTATAAGAACCTGGAAGCCGAGACCTACCTGCTTCGCTCTGTCCTGATGGACCGCGATACGCAGACCGTCATCGTGGACGCCCTGGGGAAGGAAGCCATCGGTGAGAGAACCGTGAAGCTTTCCTCCGACGCCGGGACGACCACCGCGGAGATCACCCTGGATGCTGGCAGCCTGTCCGGCGTCAACGCCGTGGTGTTCGAGTATTTCTACACCGTGGCCGAGGACGGCACGGAAACACTGGTGTACAGCCATACGGATTTTGAAGACCAGGAGCAGTATGTGTACTTTGCCGGGATCGGCACGACCGCCACGGACAGCGACACGGAAGACCATGTGGCCTGCGCGGACGAGGAGATCACCCTGGTGGACGTGGTAGAGTATACCAACCTGCCCGCGAACCGCATTTTCACCGTGACCGGAACCCTGATGCTGAAATCGACCGGGGAAGAGTACCTGGATGATAACGGCAATACGGTAACGGCCGAGGCCACCTTCACCAGCTCTGAGACCGGAAGCGGCAGCGTCGAAGTGACGTTCACCTTCAGCGGGGCCAACCTGGCGGGGGATGCCGTGGTCGTCTTCGAAGAGGTTTCGCGCAGCGGCATCACTTATGCCGTCCATGCGGATATCAATGACGAAGGCCAGACCGTGTACTTCCCGGAGATCGGCACAAAGGCGGAAGACGCTGAAACGGGACTCTCCGAGGGCCTGGCGGAAGGGACCGTCTCCATCAAGGATACGGTTACCTACAGCGGCCTGACCATCGGGAAGACCTACACCGTGACCGGAACTCTGATGGATCAGGCGACGGGTGAGGCCCTGACCGACAGTGAGGGCAATGCTTACACGGCCAGTACGGAATTTACCGCTGAGGAAAAAGACGGCTCCGCCGTGGTGACCTTCACCGTGCCGGGAACGGCCCTGCTTGGGAAGACTGTGGTGGTCTTTGAAAACCTGTACTACGAAGGAAAACAGATCGCCATCCACGCGGACATCAAGGATAAAGGCCAGACCGTGTATTATCCGGAGATCGGCACGACCGCGACGGACGCGGAGACCGGCCTGCACGGGAACTACGCGGACGAAGACACTGAGATGACGATCACTGACACAGTGAAATACACCAACCTGACCCCGAACACGCTGCACACGATGACCGGAACCCT
>JAJQDL010000036.1:15875-18237 GCA_021202235.1 Lachnospiraceae bacterium | reverse complement strand
GCACACGATGACCGGAACCCTGATGGACAAGTCCACGGGTGAAGAGCTGACGGACAGCGAAGGAAATACCTACACGGCAACAACTACATTTACCTCCTCTGCGAGCGGAAGCGGTACAGTCGAGATGACTTTTACAGTTCCCGGAAATATCGTCTCCGGAAAGACCGTGGTCGTTTTTGAATCGGCCAGCTTCGACGGCAGGGAGATCGCAGTCCATGCAGACATTGACGATGAAGACCAGTCCGTGAGCTATCCGGAGGTTGGCACATCGGCCAGGGATAAGGCGGACGGCGACAGCCAGATCACCGCGGACAGGACCGTGACCATCGTGGATACGGTCACTTACACCGCCCTGACTCCCGGAAATACCTACCGTGTTTCCGGCGTCCTGATGGATGTGGAGACGGAGAAATCCGTGAAGGTGGACGGCGAAGAAGTCACTGCAGAGACGACCTTTACCGCGGAAGAAGCCGACGGCACCGTAGAGGTGGAATTTACCTTTGATGCGTCGGATATGACACATGATGTCGTAGTCTTTGAGAAGCTGTACACCGTGGATACGGAGACCGATGAAGAGGTCCTGGTTGCCTCTCATGAGGACATCGAGGACGAGGCACAGACTATTACTGTCAAGGTTCCGACGGCGACTACGACGACCACGAAAACGACCACAACTACGAAGACGGGTTCTTCTCCGAAAACAGGCGTGGAGGATCGTCGGTGGCTGCTTCTCTGCCTGATGGCAGTCTCTGGCGTGTTCCTGCTCTGCAGCCGGAAGCGTAAAAAAGAAACGAAGTAAGAAGAGACTGACAGATGGAACCAAAACAGATTACGGAAAGGGGTGAGAGCGGAGAAAAATCAGTAAAGGAAATGGAAGCCTTAATATATGCGGACAGCGCCGTGTGCCAAAAGGCACACGGCGCTGCGTGACGTGAAACAGTTTAGATGTGGTTGGCTACCTCGAAGGCATCCCAGATGCCGTACATGATATTTGCCACATGTTTGGCATCACCCAGCAGGTAAATCTCAGGAACCTCGAATTCCAGTTCTTTGTAGAGGGAATTGTTCTCCCGATAGCCAACGGCCAGTACGACGCTGTCGCAGGGAATCTGAGTCTCCGCGCCGTCGATGGCTACGTTGAGCTGTCCGTCCGCATAGCTCTTGACCATGGCGCTGCACTGCACTTCGATGCCCTTGAAGGGAACCAGACGCTCCAGCATCTCGCTGTTGGCGTGGCAGAGCGGGCCGTTCAGAGCCAGAATCTTCGGCAAAGCCTCGACGATGGTGACCTTCTTACCCTGATCTACCAGATGGAGGGCTGTCTCGCAGCCGACCAGGCCGCCGCCGACGACGACAACGGTCTCGCCGCAATCTTTCTCACTTGTCAGAACATCCGCTGCGGTGAAGACCTTCTCATCGTCGCCCAGACGGAAGACCTTCGGAGTGGAACCGGTGGCGATGACAACGGTATCATAGTCTCCTTCCAGTACCATTTCCTTGGTGACCGTGGTGTTCAGATGTACGGGGACGCGGTATTTGTCGAGCTGTCCGGCATACCAGTCAGCCAGCTTGATGTCGTCTTCCTTGAAAGCAGGCGCGCCGCCGGGGATCAGGTTGCCGCCGAGACGGCTGCCCTTCTCGTACAGCACGGGCTGATGGCCGCGGATCGCCAGGACGCGAGCGGCTTCACAGCCAGCCACACCGCCGCCGACGACCAGCACCTTCTTCGGACGCAGGATCGGCGTGTAAGCGGCATAGCGCTCACGGGCGGCCTGAGGGTTGACGGCGCAGTTGATCATCGAGTATTCCTGGATACGCCCCATGCAGCCCTCGTGGCAGGAGATGCAGGGACGGATGTCCTTAATCTTGCCGGCGCGGAGCTTGTTCACATAGTCGGGGTCTGCCAGCAGCGGGCGCCCCATACTGACGATGTCGCAGGTGCCGTCTTCGATGGCAGCCAGCGCCATGTCGGGATCGTCCATGCGGCCGGCACAGAGGATTGGCACATCGACCGTTTCTTTCATCAGTTTGGCATAGGGGCGATACAGTCCCTTCTCCTGATACATCGGCGGATGACTCCACCACCAGGAATCATAGCTTCCTACGTCAGTATCCAGAGCGTCATAGCCATAGGAGACCAGGAGCTTGGCTGCTTCGATGCCTTCATCCAGGTCGCGGCCTTTCTCAACAAATTCCTCGCCGGGCAGTGCGCCTTCACGGAAATCCTTGATAAAGCTCTTAGGCGAGTAACGGAGCGTGACAGGGTAATCCTTGCCGCAGCGGCTCTTGATCTCTTCGCCGATTTCCTTTGCGAAACGCAGACGGTTCTCCAGGTAGCCGCCGTACTCGTCGGTGCGCTGGT
>JAJQDL010000036.1:8822-15865 GCA_021202235.1 Lachnospiraceae bacterium | reverse complement strand
TTAGATGGTATCTCGTGTCGGAGAGGGTCAGGTTGTCTTGGTCGATTTCATAGTCTTTACTGCGTCGGGTCTCCTGGGAGCGGCCGTACTCGTCGGTGCGCTGGTTGAAGAGGGCAATAGCGAACTGATCGATCAGGTAGCCCTCATGGACGGCGTGGATCTGAATGCCGTCGAAGCCGGCGCGCTTGGCATTGTAGGCGCCGTCGCCGAAGCTCTTGACGATCTTATGGATCTCTTCCACAGTCAGTTCCCGGCAGGTCTTGTCCAGCCAGCGATGCGGAATGGGTGAAGGAGCCACGGGAGGGAACTCTCCCAGGTTGGTAGGAATGGTGACGCGCCCGAAGCCGCCGGACATCTGGATGAATACCTTTGCGCCGTAGGCGTGGATGCGCTCCGTCATCTCACGGGAGGTACGGACAAACTGCACCGGATTGTGGGTGGGACAGGGACAGTTGGGCATACCGTGCTCCTCCACCTCGTTGTCGACGAAGGACACGCCGGTGATGATCAGGCCGGTACCGCCTTTCGCGCGCTCGGTGTAGTAGTCGATACCGCGCTGGTTGAATCCGCCCTCCGCGTCGGCCAGGCCCAGGGGACCCATCGGCGCCATAGAGAACCGGTTCTTAATGGTGACAGAACCGATCTGGACGGGAGTAAAGAGCTTTTCATATTTCATGGTCGCTCCTCCTTAAAGTGAAAAATGGTACAATGTTTTGCGAAAAGGCTGAAAATTGCCTCCTGTTTACAATAATAATCCCATAATGGATGAATTGTCAATACACGATTTCCCGAATGAACCGTTAAGATGCGAACTTTTTTCGGAATTTTGTTTTGAAAATCTTTATAAACTTCAAAAAATCATAACAGGAAGGACAAGAAGAGGTCATAAATCGGTGGTAAAGTGAAGACAGTGGAATAAGAAGCATACACGACGGATGACGTTGCATCAATGGTGTCCGTCGGCTTCGCTAAAAATAATGAGCATTTATCATAGATTGCAGAAAAGCGCCGTCGGCGCTTTTTCTGTGCCCGCAGTTTACAAAAACTATATATTTGTGATATACTGATTTGGATTGACAGAAGCAGGAGGCGCGGCTATGTACGAGCATGAAATCTGCCGTGTCCTTCCCGGTTCCATCGCAGAGGAGCTGGAACTGGCGGCGGGAGATGTGGTTGTCTCCATCAACGGACAGGAGATGGAAGACATTTTTGATTATGAATATCTGTGCCAGGATGAATATCTGGAGCTGCTGGTTCGCACGGCCGCCGGAGAGGATATCCTCTTTGAGGTGGAGAAAGAGGAGGACGAGGAGCTGGGAATCTGTTTTGAGAACGGTCTCATGGATGAATACCGCTCCTGCCGGAATAAGTGCATTTTCTGCTTTATCGACCAGATGCCGCCGGGCATGCGGGAGACGCTGTATTTCAAGGATGATGATTCAAGGCTCTCGTTCCTGCAAGGAAATTATGTGACGCTGACCAATATGAGTGATCGGGACATCGAGCGGATTATCCGCTATCATCTGGCGCCGATCAATATTTCCGTGCATACGATGAATCCGGAACTGCGGTGCCGGATGCTACACAACCGTTTCGCCGGGGAAGCATTGAAGAAGCTGGATGTCCTCTATGAAGCGGGGACGGAGATGAACGGTCAGATTGTTCTCTGCCCCGGCGTGAATGATGGTGAGGAACTGGAGAGCACGATCGGGAAGCTGGGAGAGTATCTTCCTGTCATGCAGAGCGTCTCTGTGGTACCGGTCGGGCTGACCCGCTATCGTGAGGGGCTGACGCCGCTGAAGCCGGTGACGCGTGAAGCAGCCTGCCGGACGATCGACTGCATTGAGCGGTGGCAGAAGAAGTTTTACGCAGAGTACGGCACGCATTTTGTCCATGCCAGTGATGAATTTTACATCACGGCAGGGCGGGAGATGCCGGAGGAAGAGCGTTATGACGGTTATATCCAGCTGGAAAATGGCGTGGGTTTTGTCCGTCTGCTGCTGACGGAATTTGAAGCGGCGCTGGCGAGGGAGACGGGGGATGTCAGTACCGGAGAGCTCAGTGTGGCGACCGGCCTTCTGATGGCTCCCTATCTGGAGCGGCTGGCGGGAGAATTCAGAAAGAAATTCCCCGGCGTGAGGATTCGCATCTATCCGATCCGCAATGATTTCTTCGGGGAACAGATCACGGTGGCGGGCCTGCTGACAGGACAGGATCTGGCGGCTCAGCTAAAACCTGAACCCCTGGGTGACAGGCTGCTTCTTCCCTGGAATATGCTCCGCAGTGGAGAGAACGTCTTCCTGGATGATATGACGGTGGAAGAGCTCTCGGAAAAGCTGAGCATTCCCATTCATATCGTATCATCTGACGGCGCCGATCTGCTGGCGGCCTGGATGGGACAAAGCGCTGAAGCGCAAACGGTCGACTATGCGGCCTATGAGAACAAGGAGTAAAAAACTATGAGCAAACCCATTGTAGCCATCGTCGGCAGACCGAACGTGGGGAAATCCACTCTGTTCAACGCCATGGCGGGGGAGAGAATTTCGATCGTGCAGGATACGCCCGGTGTGACCCGGGACCGGATCTATGCGGACTGCACCTGGCTGGACAAATCCTACACGTTGATCGATACCGGCGGTATTGAGCCGGACAGTAAGGATATCCTGCTGAGTCAGATGCGTGAGCAGGCAGAGATCGCCATTCAGACGGCGGATGTGATTCTGTTCCTTACGGATGTGCGTCAGGGACTGGTGGACGCAGACGCCAAGGTGGCGGACATGCTGCGGAAGTCCCGCAAGCCGGTCGTCCTGGTGGTCAATAAGGTGGACAGCTTCCAGAAATACATGCCCGATGTCTATGAATTTTATAATCTGGGAATCGGGGATCCCATTCCTGTGTCTGCGGCCTCCCGCCTGGGGATCGGCGATATGCTGGATGCGATGGCCTCTCATTTTCAGGATCTGCCTGCCGGAGAAGAGGAAGATGAACGTCCTCGGATTGCCATCGTCGGGAAGCCGAATGTGGGGAAATCGTCTATCGTAAACCGGTTGGTGGGTGAGAACCGTGCCATCGTGTCAGATATTGCCGGAACGACGCGGGACGCCATCGATTCGGTGGTAAAATATCATAAAAAAGAATATGTCCTCATTGATACCGCCGGGATTCGCCGGAAGAGCAAGATCAAGGAGGAAATCGAGCGGTTCAGCATCATCCGGGCCGTCTCTGCTGTGGAGCGGGCCGACGTGGTGATGCTGGTGATCGACGCCACCGAGGGCGTCACGGAGCAGGATGCCAAGATCGCCGGCATTGCTCATGACCGGGGCAAGGGAATTCTCATTGCTGTGAATAAATGGGATCTCGTCGAGAAGGACGATAAGACCATGAATAAGCAGAAGGAGAAGATTCGTCAGGTGCTCTCCTTCATGCCCTATGCGGAGATCCTGTTTATTTCTGCTGAAACAGGACAGCGTCTGGGGAAGCTCTTCGAATATTTTGATGTGATCCTGCAGAATCAGAACCTGCGTGTCGCTACCGGCGTTCTGAACGAGATTATGTCGGAGGCGGTGGCCATGCAGCAGCCCCCGTCGGATAAGGGAAAACGTCTGCGGCTGTATTATATCACGCAGGTGGCGGTCAAACCGCCCACCTTTGTCATCTTTGTGAATGACAAGGAGCTAATGCATTTTTCCTATGTGCGCTATCTGGAAAATAAGATCCGGGATGCCTTCGGATTCCGGGGGACGGCGCTGAAATTTCTGATACGAGAGAGGAAAGAGAAGGACTGACACGAGATGGAACGAGTGGCATGTGTAATTATCGGGTATCTGTTCGGTCTGTTTCAGACCGGATATATTTACGGAAAACTGAACGGAGTCGATATCCGTACCAAGGGGAGCGGCAACAGCGGGACGACCAATGCCCTGCGGGTGATGGGAAGAAAAGCCGGTATTATTGTCTTCTGTGGGGATGTGCTGAAGCTGCTTCTGGCCTGTTATGTGGCGATGGCGCTGTTTAACCACGGATTGTTTCATAACAGCTACGGCGAAGTGCTTCTGATCTATACAGGACTTGGTACCGTGCTGGGGCATAATTATCCCTGCTACCTGCATTTTAAAGGAGGCAAGGGCATCGCGGTCACAGCGGCGATGATCCTGGTCCTGGACTGGCGGCTGGTGCTGATCGAGGCGACCGTGTTTCTGCTTACGGTAGCGGTGACCCGCTATGTGTCGCTGGGGTCGATCTTCGTGGTGATCGTGCTTTTCCTGTCCTGGGCTGTAATGGGACATATGGGTCTTCTGGCTGTAAGCGGCGCTGACTATATAGAGTCCTGCGTGCTTTTGTTCCTGTGGGCTGCCCTGGCGATCTGGCGTCATCGTTCCAACATTGCGCGTCTGATAAAGGGAGAAGAAAACAAACTGTTTTGACGATAGAGGATTTCGAGAGTGCGTAGCACGAACACCCGCAGGGCGCTCTGCGAGGAAATCCGAGGTATCACTTTTTGGGAGGAGGTACTACTTATGAGTAAAGTGACGATTCTGGGTGCGGGAACCTGGGGAATGGGGATCGCCATCCTGCTGCATAATAATGGCCACGCAGTAACTGTCTGGTCGGCAGTCCCGGCGGAAATCGAAATGCTGCAGACGAAACATGAGCACAACAACCTGCCGGGGGTGGAAATCCCGGAGGGGATTGCCGTGAACGGAGATCTTACGTCCGCTCTGGCCGGAGCGGATCTGGTGGTCATGGCCGTGGCTTCTGTCTTCACAAGACGTACCGCGAAGCTGGCGGCTCCGCTTATCCCGGATGGGCAGGTTATTGTCAATGTAGCCAAGGGTATCGAGGAGGATACGCTGGCGCTCCTCAGCCAACAGATCGAGGAGGAGATTCCTCAGGCCAACGTGGCCGTGCTTTCCGGCCCGAGTCATGCGGAGGAGGTGAGCCGCGGCATCCCGACCACGGTCGTCATCGGCGCGCGGGACAGACAGACCGCTGAATGGCTGCAGAATCTGTTTATGAGCGAGGTGTTTCGCGTGTATACCAGCCCGGATATCCTGGGAATTGAGCTGGGCGGATCGCTCAAGAACGTCATCGCTTTGGCGGCCGGGATCGCTGACGGACTGGGCTACGGGGACAACACCAAGGCGGCGCTCATTACCCGCGGCATGGCGGAGATCTCGCGCCTGGGACTGGCGATGGGGGCCAAGTCAGAGACTCTCTACGGTCTCTCAGGGATCGGCGATCTCATCGTGACCTGCGCCAGCATGCACAGCCGCAACCGCCGCGCCGGGATCCTCATGGGGCAGGGCCGGACGATGGAGGAGGCCATGAAGGAGGTCAACATGGTCGTGGAGGGCGTCTATTCTGCCAAAGCGGCTAAGGCACTGGCAGATCAGTACCAGGTGAACATGCCCATCGTTGCGGAGGTCAACAAGGTTCTCTTTGAGGGGGCCAGTGCTTCCGATGCTGTGCGGAATCTGATGCTCCGGGATCGGACATCAGAATCTCATCTGCCCTGGAAGTAAGGGGGCTCTTCCGGCAGTTCAGATTCTAATACTCAACTGTTTTTCATATACTGATGGTACCAGGGTCAAAGGATCCGGAAGGGAGCGTGCAGCGCGGACACCCGCAGGGCGCTCTCCGGGGAAATCCGTGGTGTCATGGCGGAGTATGAATGAAAAGTGGGAGAGTGCATATGGAGAACTGTCAGGTATATCAGGATATTCAGGCGCGCACCGGTGGAGAGATCTATATCGGTGTCGTGGGACCGGTGCGGACGGGTAAATCCACTTTCATCAAGCGGTTCATGGAGGAGGTTGTGCTTCCGGATATGGAGGATGAAGGGGAACGGCGGATCGCCCGGGATGAGCTGCCTCAGAGTGCAGGCGGCAAGACCATCATGACGACGGAGCCGAAGTTCGTTCCCCGTGAGGCTGCTACACTGTGTCCGGCTCCGGAGCTCTCGGTGAAGGTGCGGCTGATCGACTGTGTGGGCTTTCTGGTGCCGGGAGCAGTCGGCTATGAAGAGGACGGACGGGAGCGGATGGTGAAAACGCCCTGGTTTGACTATGAGATTCCCTTTACCCGCGCGGCGGAGCTGGGGACGCGGAAGGTCATCCGGGAGCATGCCACCATTGGTATCCTGGTGACGACGGACGGGACAGTCAGCGATCTGAAGCGGGAGGACTATCGTCTGGCCGAGGAGACTGCTGTGAAGGAGTGCCGGGAAATCGGCCGTCCGTTCCTGATCCTGCTGAATTCGATCCATCCGCGGGCGGAAGAGACCCGGAGGATGGCAGGGGAACTGCGTGAGAGCTACGGCGTACAGGTGATGCCGGTGAACTGCGAACAGCTTACCGCGGAGGACATCCATGGGATTCTTCGGGCTGTACTCCTGGAATTCCCGGTGACATCCCTGCGTTTTCATCTGCCCCGCTGGCTGGAGATCCTGCCGGTGAGCCATCCTCTGAAGAGGACGCTTCTGGAACGGATCCGGGAGAGCCTGACTTCGGTACATACGATGAAGGATGTCAGGACAGAGCCATTGGAGGCCTGGGAAGAGATGGAGAGCTGCCGATCCCGGGAGATGGACCTGGCTTCCGGCGATGTCTCCTATCAGGTGGAAATGACCGATGAAAGTTAGTTCCAGATCCTCAGTGAGTACGCCGGTCACCCCATTGACGGGCACGCGCAGCTGATTCATCTGCTTCATGAATTCGCCGGTCAGCGGGAAGAATATCGAAAGGTGCAGGAAGCCGTCGCCCAGGTTCGCGGGAAGGGCTACAGCGTCGTGATCCCCGAGAGGTCGGAAATTCATCTTAAGGATCCGGAGATCGTTCGGCACGGCAGCCGATACGGAGTACGGATGTTGGCCGATGCGCCTTCGATCCATATGATTCAGGCGGTAATTCAGACGGAGATTGCTCCGCTGGTGGGGAGTGAGGAGCAGGCTCGGGATCTGGTTCAGTATATTAATGAGCATAAACATCTGACGGAGTAGGGAGTCGTGGAGAGCAGGAGCTTCGGCTCGTCCTTCGCTCTGATGT
>JAJQDL010000036.1:539-8812 GCA_021202235.1 Lachnospiraceae bacterium | reverse complement strand
GGAATATGATCTGTATTATACTCTGATCCGCATTGTGACTGGCGCGCTTTCCGGGTGGAGGCGCGCTCTTTCGTTTACCGGCATTTTACCAGTTGCTGGTTTTTAAATTTACATTGGAAGAGGATAATAGCATTTGTACAGCGGGAGCCACTTCCCCGCACTACAGGAACGATGAGGTGAAATATGCCATCTACATATGCACATTTGTATTTTGGAAGAAGGGCGGAGAGACTGCTGCCGGAGGCGATGGCGCGGGCAGTGCAGGAGAACAGGCAGGTGTATGAGATCGGTCTTCATGGCCCGGATATCCTGTTTTATTATCAGCCGCTGAAGAGCAATCCGATCAGCCGGACGGGATTTGCCATGCACGAGGAACCGGCCAGAGCCTTTTTCTATCCGGCACGCGATGTCTGCCTGTCCGCAGCAAAGCCCGGGGCAGCCTGGGCCTATCTGGCCGGTTTTCTCTGTCACTATGAGCTGGACAGAGCCTGCCACGGATATATCGAGAAGAAGCTCACGGTATCAGACCGGACGCATACGGAGATCGAGAATGAATTCGATCGGTATCTGCTGCAGCAGGAGGGGCGTCAGATCTCTCCCGCTGGCATGACCGCGCATATCGTTCCTTCCGGGAAGAACGCATCGGTGATCGCCGCCTTCTTCCCGGAGGTGACTGCGGGGCAGGTCGAACGGGCGCTGCGGTCCATGAAATTTTACTGCAATCTTCTCAGCGGACGTACCTGGCGGTATCCTCTGGTGAGCGCGGCGCTTCGGCTCAGCGGACGCTATGTCGACCTGCACGGGAACCTGATGGCCCGCCGCCCTCTGCCGGGATGTGAGGACAGCAACCTGCGGCTGGAGAAGCTGATGCAAAAAGCGCTCAATCGAATCCCGGAACAGATGGCAGGATATGAGAAATTCCTGCGGGGCGGTGACTTCCCGGAGGGATTCGAGGCGACCTTTGGTCCGGGCGAGGGATGGGAAGAAATACCGGTCCTGACGAAAGAGGAGGAGCAGAGCTATGAAGTCTGAGACAACACCCCTTGAGCGGAGATGGATCTGGTATGATGTGGGAAACTCTGCATTTACTATGCTTGCGGCGACGCTTCTGCCTATTTTCTTTCACACGCTGGCCGGAAATGCCGGAATCTCTGAGACAGCGTACCTGGCCTATTGGGCCTACGCCTCCAGTGTTGTGACCGTTCTGGTGGCGATCCTGGGACCGACGCTTGGCTCCCTGTCCGACCTGCGCGGGGCAAAGGGGAAATTCTTTCTCGGCAGCGTACTTGCAGGAACCGTTTCCTGTGTGCTGCTGGGTTTTGCGGTGCACTGGATATGGTTTCTGCTGGTTTTTTGTTCTTGCCAAGACGGCGTACCAGCTGAGTCTGGTGATCTATGATTCCATGCTGTGCGATGTAACGACAGAGGTGCGGATGGATGAGGTGTCGGCGAAGGGCTATGCCTGGGGTTATATAGGAAGCTGTGTTCCCTTTGTCGCTACGGTGATCGTCTACGTGCTGTACGCGATGCTGGGGCTTCTTCCTCTGGTGGCGGCTTCCGCGCTCGGCTGCGCGATCACGGCACTCTGGTGGCTGGGTTGGTCGCTTCCTTTGTGGAAGGCTTATCAGCAGACCCACTATGCCTCCGCCGGAGAACATCCGATGAAGGAAGGGCTTCGCAATCTGGGTGGAGTGTTCACAGAACTGGCAGCCAACCGCAAGGCTCTGTGGTTCCTAATCGCCTTTTTCTTCTTCATTGACGGCGTCTATACGATCATTGATATGGCAACCTCTTACGGCACCTCTCTGGGACTGGACACGGTGGGACTGCTGGCAGCTTTGCTGGTCACACAGATCGTGGCCTTTCCCTCGGCGCTGCTGTTCGGCAGACTGTCACGCCGGATCGCGGCGGAGAAGCTGATTACGGTCTGCATCATGGCATATTTTGCTGTCACAGTGTACGCGGCCTTTATGACGCACCTGTATCAGTTCTGGATTCTGGCGGTCGTGGTGGGGCTCTTTCAGGGAAGCATCCAGTCCCTCGCACGTTCTTACTTCGCGAAGATCATTCCCCGGGAAAAATCAGGGGAGTATTTCGGAATTTATGATATTTTCGGGAAGGGCGCTTCCTTTTCCGGGACGCTGCTGGTGGGTCTGGTGACACAGCTGACGGGTTCCCAGAACATCGGTGTCGGTGTGCTTTCACTGATGTTTCCGGTGGGGCTGCTGTTCTTCATGTTGTCGGTGCGGACAGCCGGTCAGTCTGAGCCTCCGGAACGGCTGCCGGAAAACTGAAATTTATGGCAGCAAAAGGCGGTTTTTCAGTGAAAAACCGCCTTTTGCCTTTACAAATTCGGGTAAGAAGGGTATCATAAAGAATGAAAGATTCGTAAAGGGATCCATGAAGGGGTCCCGCCACGGCCAATTCGGCCACGAACAGGAGGAGATTTCTATGGCTACACCACATAACGCTGCTCAACCCGGCGACATCGCGAAGACGGTTCTCATGCCCGGCGATCCGCTGCGGGCGAAATTCATCGCTGATACGTACCTGAGCGATGTGACCTGCTTTAACACCGTCCGCAATATGTTGGGCTTTACGGGAACGTACAAGGGGAAGAGAGTTTCCGTCATGGGAAGCGGTATGGGCATTCCCTCAATCGGCATCTACTCTTATGAGTTGTATCATTTCTATGACGTGGAAAATATTATCCGCATCGGTTCCGCCGGAGGAATCGGCGACAATGTGAAGGTGCGGGATGTGGTGATCGGTATGGGCGCCTGCACCAACTCGAACTATGCTGTGCAGTACCGGTTACCGGGGACCTTCGCTCCGATCGCGGATTTTGGTCTGCTGCGCAAGGCCGTGGAAGTGGCAGAGCGTCTGGGCATCCATACAGTCGTAGGAAATGTGCTTTCCTCTGATACCTTCTACAATGACGACAAGACGGCGAATGATGCCTGGAAGAAGATGGGCGTGACCTGCACGGAGATGGAGTCGGCGGCGCTATATATGAACGCGGCTCGCTGCGGACGGAAGGCGCTGGGGATCTTCACGATCTCTGACCATCTGTATACCGGCGAAGAGCTTTCCGCTGAGGAGCGGCAGACCAGCTTCCGGGAGATGATGGAGATCGCTCTGGAGGTTGCGGAGTAAATATGTATGTAAAGATCTTCACAGACGGGGCCGCCCGGGGGAATCCCGACGGCCCCGGAGGCTTTGGAGCTGTTCTGCAGTACATTGACACGAAAGGTGTTCTCCATGAAAAAGAGCTCTCAGGCGGCTTTGTCCGTACGACGAATAACCGTATGGAACTGATGGCGGCCATCGCGGCGCTGGAGGCTCTGAACCGGCCCTGCCAGGTGGATCTCTATTCGGATTCCTCTTATCTGGTCGATGCCTTCGAGAAGCACTGGATCGACAGCTGGCAGCAGGCAGGCTGGCGTCGAGGGAAGCCGAACGAAGTGAAGAATATTGACCTCTGGCAGAGACTTCTGGCGGCCCGGGCACCTCATCAGGTGAACTTTCACTGGGTGAAGGGACATGCCGGTCATCCGGAAAATGAGCGCTGTGATCGCCTGGCAACGTCCGCGGCGGACGGAGGTGACCTGCAGATCGATCCCGGTGTCTGAACCAGAGGATCTGTGGTCTTGACCGGAAATCGGGAAAGCAGGGAGACGGAAAAAGACTATAGTCATGGTTTGACAAAGCCTGAAAAAGTTTTCTTTCTCGCGAAAAAATCGCTTGCTTTTCTGAAAAACCGTGCTATAATAAACGAGTGGCTTGCGAAGAGCCGGAAAACGGGGTCGTAGCTCAGCTGGGATGAGCGATCGCCTCACACGCGAGAGGTCAAGGGTTCGAGCCCCTTCTGCCCCATACGAAAAAAGGATTGCCTGAGGCAATCCTTTTTTCGTATGGGCCGGACGCAGCCCGCGCGGAGAAGCAGGACAGGCATCATTTTACGCCCTACGTTTCTCTGTCGATGTCTTCTGGCGGAGCGCGCCTTTTTCACAGCGGTTTCCCCAGGAGTCGATCAACGTATCGCCCCGATAGACGCAGACGATCTCGCAGTTGTTGGGGCAGCGGCCGCAGTTTACTTCCCGGGTGCGGAATTCCATATTTTCCACAGAAAAATCGAACACCTGCCGGGCACTGCTGCGGGCCGCGAGGATAGCGATGCCCATAGCTCCCATCAGGTGACCGTTTTCATCGACGATCACCGGGCAGCCCAGTTCTTTTTCGAAAGCGTCTACGACGCCGATATTCTTGCTGACGCCGCCCTGAAAGACGACCGGAGAGAGAATCTTTTTCCCTTTTCCCACGTTATTCAGGTAATTGGAGACTACGGCCCGGCAAAGTCCTGCGATGATATCCTCCTTCGGGTGACCCATCTGGATTTTGTGAACCAGATCGGATTCGGCGAAAACGGTGCAGCGGGCGGCGATCTGCGTCGGGTGTTTGGAGGTCAGGGCAATCTCGCCGAAATCTTCGACTTCTACGCCCAGCCGCCGGGCCTGGCTCGACAGGAAGGCACCGGTACCGGCGGCGCACAGAGTATTCATCGCGTAGTCCACGGCGACGCCGTTTTCAACCAGAATGATCTTTGAATCCTGCCCGCCGATCTCCAGAATCGTGCGGACATCCGGGTAGAGAGAGGTGGTTCCCACCGCGTGAGCCGTGATTTCATTTTTTACGATCGTAGCGCCGACAATGGTTCCAACCAGCCGCCGGGCACTGCCGGTGGTGCCGGTCGCGACGATCTGATAACGCTCTTTATCAAATGGCTCCTCCAGAAGCGGCAGGAGACGGCGAACCGCGCCGATGGGATCTCCCTCAGTCCAGATATAGGCGCTGGAGAGAATCCGGTGGTTGGCGTCAAGGATCACGCCCTTTGTGGAAATTGAACCGATATCAATCCCCAGATATGCTTCTTCCTTCATGAAAAAACCTTCTTTCTTGGTATTGGTTATGACACCATGGATTTCTCCGCGCTATGCGCTCCCGAAATCCTCAAAACATTCGTAATCCGCACATTTTTCTGCGAAAAATGGCTACTTACCCCACAAGGGGCGCCTGCGGTGTCATGTTTTGGCGGGTTGCTAAGCGCCAGTGGCGCTTGCTTAGCAACGACCGAAGCGGAGCGTAGACCCCAAGGTCATGAATACGAATGCAAGCATTCGATTCATGACTTCGTAACCGGGGTATCATAACATGTCATAAAAAGCCTCTAATCGAGTGTCGAGGCCGGTGTCGCTGGTCTGTGTGTCGTAGGTCAGATAGAGGACGGGAACCTTGTATTCCGCCCCAATGCGCCGCAGGACGGGTTCGATATCTGTCTCCGGTGTGCAGCCGGCGGATTTTACATGGACGATCCCGTCAAATCCGTGGGACGCGTAATATTTGGCAGACCAGATATTGGCGGTGGAAGTGGGTCCCATATCGTATTCACAGTAGTCCTCAATCTGAACGCGCAGATTTTTTTCGTGATAATGCAGGTTGCGATTACTCACATTCATCCAGCGGTGTACCTCGACCCCCATGTCTGCCAGCTTCTGTTCCAGATTCAGGTTAGAGAAGGGATCCATCACCGTATAATATTCACCGACGACTCCTACCCGGATGCGGCGACCCGGTTCCTTCAGAGGGATGGCGGTCATCTCCCGTTTGACAGTTTTGTATCCTTCTTCGATATCGTGCGAGCTGGCGGCCAGCTGCATGGACATAAGAAAATGGTCGCGGGCCTTCCGGTAGTCTCCGGAATGAACCTCGAAACCACAGTTTTTGTAATATAGTTCCTCGATCTCGTCAAGATGCGCGACCATCCGCAGCGCTTCGGTCAGAGAGAGGGTCATCTTCGGCAGGGACAGCTTTGGGTCGATCCGCCGCAGTGCTTTCAGGTAGTCCTTGGGCTTGCCTGTGGAGTACTCAGAGAAATTGACGAAATCAAAGTCGTAGCCCTGCTTCCTGAGGATCTGTTCCTGCAGTTCCCCGTAATAGCCCAGGCGGCATACCCCCATGGTCATGATCAGCGTATCGGCTCCGGCCTCCAGGGCCTCGATCATACTGCCCAGCGTAGTTTTGAAGGGTGTACAGACGGAATCGGGGCTGTAGCGGGCTCCCAGGTCCATAGTCCGCCGGGTCATGGGCGGCTGCAGGATATATTCTGCGTTCATACAGGTTTCGATAAAATATTTGATCGGCAGGTTGTAGTGACTGAATAGTGGAAAGGCAACCTTCCTGTGTTTTTCCTCCGCCATCAGAGCACCCCCTTCTTCATGCGAATGATATCGACAAAGCTTTCCAGACGCGTCTCCACGCCGGCCGTTCCGCTCTGGTCGTCCAGCACGAGCTTCAGCGTGGGAATATCCGGGAATTTGTACGGGATCATTTCGTTGACCATGGCGTCCGGTCCGCAGGGGAAGGCGCTCATCAGAATGATTCCGTCTACTTTGTCCTTGTTTATGGCGACACTTCCCACCAGCTCCCGGCTGAGCTCCCATTTCAAAGTGGGTGAGACGCGCAGCGATTGCTTCAGGGCATCCTTACGGTCCACAACGTCGGCCCGCAGGGGCAGCACACCGAGTTCCCGGAGAAAGTCTGTCACGGGGCGGCCGATATAGGGGTCGTCCAGTACATAACTGTGGGCGACCAGAAGGAGCTTGATCTCCTTTCGCTGGTACAGGCGCTCCTGGGTCCGGCAGCGCTGTTTCCAGTCCTCCTGCTCCGCCTTCTTTGCCTGCTTATAGGCATTTTTCGCTGCTTTTCGGGAGAAGCCGAGACGGGCGGCCAGATCAAGGAGCGCGCCCTCTTCTTCTTTTTTCTCCGGAATATCAATGTTGTAGGAAATAAATTTTTCACTGTATTCCGGAAATGTATTGCGGGTCAGGTCGTACAGCGCCTGGAATTTCGTGCACATGACGCGCTGATGCCCGAAACTCGCGATGCGGGGCACCAGGATGAGGTCGCACTGCTTCAGGAGCGACTGCACATGACCCAGATAAATCTTTGTGGACAGACAGGCCTCGTCCATCGCCGCCGCTGTCCCCTGCTGCAGGATCTCCCGGTTGGTGGGCGGACTGATCTTTATATTTAGTCCCAGTTCGTCGAAGAAATTCTTCCACAGAATCCGGTAACGGTAATACAGCATAGCCCGGGGAATGCCGAGGCTTCGTGTGTCCGGTTCTTTTTCCATGATTTTGCCCATTCGGTTTCCTTTCAAAACGACTCTGCTGCGCTCCGATCGTAGGGCGGGCAGAGAAAATGTGCGTCGCGTCGTCATTTATCAAACGCCGCATTTTGTTATTATAGCCCGGAAATCCGGCAGAAACCAGTCTATAATACTTCGTTCCTATACACGAAAATACGACAAATTGGAGAAAGTGTATAAATAAATAAGAATGCGCTTTGTGCATCCGCCGGAGGCTTTTTATCATATCGGAAAGTACGAAGACTTTCCGATATGATAAAAAAATCTCCGGCGCTACAGACAAAAGCCTGTACCGTCGGAGATTTTTTCCCGGCAGATTGCGTTATCCCTGTGAAAAGCGGGAGAGGAACTGGCGTGTGCGCTCCTCCCGCGGGTGTTCCAGTACCTGACGGGGATCGCCGGCTTCCAGAATCCGTCCGTCGTCCATGAAGATGACCTGGCTGGCCACATCCCGGGCGAAGGCCATCTCATGCGTCACGATGATCATGGTCGTGTTGTGATCGGCCAGCTCCCGGATCACGCGCAGCACTTCGCCGGTCAGTTCCGGATCGAGTGCCGAAGTCGGTTCGTCAAAGCAGAGAATATCCGGCTGCAGCGCCAGGGCGCGGGCAATGGCGACACGTTGGCACTGGCCGCCGGAGAGCTGATGCGGGTAGTTGTCCATGCGGTCCGCCAGACCCATCTGTGTCAGGAGCGTCCGCCCCTGTTCCTCCGCCTCCCGGTGAATCTGAGCCTTGCGGACCCGATAATCGGGTTCCTCCTTCGCCAGCAGCTCTTTGGCCAGAATGACATTCCCCAGAGCCGTGTACTGTGGGAAGAGGTTGAAGGACTGAAAGACCAGACCGAAATGAAGGCGGCGGCGTCTAATCTCTGCGTCCGTGAGCCGGGTCGGATCCGAGGCGTCAAAAATGGTTTCTCCCCGCACACGGATCGTGCCGCCGTCTGGTGTTTCCAGGAAATTCCGGCTGCGCAGAAGCGTGGTCTTGACGCTGCCCGAGGAGACGAGGGTGGGGAGGAGCTGTGCCTGTGGCACTGCTCCGGTGAGATCTCGGGGCGCCGGCCTGTG
>JAJQDL010000036.1:0-529 GCA_021202235.1 Lachnospiraceae bacterium | reverse complement strand
AGCAGCTGTCCCTGTTCCAGAGAAAAGCTGATATCACGGAGCACCTGCGTGTGTCCGAAGGATTTCTGAATATGTTCTACTTCCAGGATAGACATGGATTTCGCCTCCTATCTGAAATAATCCAATTTTCGCTCGATCCAGCCGAAGAGCAGTGTCAGAATGCCGTTGCCGACCAGGTAGTAAACGGCTGTGAAGAACAGCGGCCAGATGGCGCCGGAGATGCCCTGAGAGCCCTTCATGAAGGACTGCCCGGCCCAGATGATCTCCTGGAGAGCGATGATCCGCGCCAGAGAGGGATCCTTCACCAGGGAAATGATCTCATTGGACATCGGCGGAACGATGCGTTTGATCATCTGAAGCAGCGTGACCTTAAAGAAGATCTGGCTTCTCGTCATGCCAAGGACCAGTCCGGCTTCGGTCTGGCCGATGGGAATGCCCTGGATGCCGCCGCGGTAGATCTCGGAGAAATAGCATGCGTAGTTGATGATGAAGGCAGTGGACGCTGCCAGGAACCGGCCTCTCTCGCCGC
>JAJQDL010000128.1 GCA_021202235.1 Lachnospiraceae bacterium | reverse complement strand
AAGCGGGACATTGCGGGCCAGACAGCACTACGAGGGTGCGACCCCGTCTAAACCTCTTCTCCAATTGGAGCCGGCATCTCTAGCGTTTGAACAGGACGAAGGAGGCCTCTCAGAAAAATGGCTGAAGCAGCTTCTTGCACCTGGTTCGTCTCTTGGAGGAGCACGCCCCAAAGCCTCTGTGCAGGATCCGGAGGGGAATCTCTGGATTGCTAAGTTTCCCTCCCGGCATGACACATATGATTCGGGCCGATGGGAAATGGTAGTGCATGATCTGGCCGAAAAATGTGGTCTCTGTGTTCCGGAAGCAAAGCTGGAGCAATTCTCAGAAGTGGGAAGTACCTTCCTTGTGAAACGCTTTGACAGAGAAGGGAAGAGACGGATTCATTTTGCCTCGTCGATGACGCTTCTGGGGAAGAAGGATGGGGACGCGGCGGCAGAGGGAGTTGGCTATCTGGATCTGGCGGCTTTTATAAAAGCGAACGGTGCCTGTCCGAAAGAAGACCTGAGAGAGCTGTGGAGGCGTATCGTTTTTAATATAGCTGTTTCTAATACAGACGATCATCTGAGAAATCATGGCTTTTTGCTGGATGATGCGGGATGGCGATTGTCTCCGTTATATGATGTGAATCCATGTATTTACGGGGATATGCTCTCCCTGAATATCAGCGAGGAAGACAATTCCATGGATTATGAACTGGCCATATCTACGGCGCCATATTATGGGATTTCTCATGGGGAAGCAGAGAGAATGGTAAGGGACATTTCCGGAGAAGTGCAGCAAAACTGGAGGCTCACAGCAAAACGCTATGGGGCGGGCAGAGCTGCAATTGAATATATGAGTCCTGCTTTTTCTCTGCAATATAAATAAAGGAATTCCTGTCTGCCTATATTACGTGGAACGCTACATGGCATGTAGCTATAAAGTGTAGTACCCACTGTTGCCTTCCCTCTGGAACAGTTGACAATTTTCCCTGTCTGGTATAGAATTTAAACCGGCGGGAGGCTTCCGGTTGTGGAGGCCCCCTATTTCAGAGGAAGGAGGACCATCTCATGAAGCGCATTAAGACGTTGGAGACGAGGAATCTGAGAGACAGCGTGAAGAAGGGCGGATGCGGCGAGTGCCAGACTTCCTGCCAGTCCGCCTGCAAGACTTCCTGCACCGTGGGAAATCAGAGCTGCGAGAACAAGTAGGTTCAGGCTGTCGCATAACAGGAGATGAAGATCGCTGCATACCGTTCGGCATGCAGCGATTTTCGTGAGAAGAAATTTCGGGATACATGAGATAGACGGAGGACGGATGTATTATGGTACATCAGTATAAGAATAACGGTTACAATATGGTTCTGGATGTGGCCAGCGGCAGCATTCATGTGGTGGATGATCTGGTCTATGACATGATCGCCCTGTTCGAGAGCACGGACCGGGAGGAACTGATCGCGCAGATGACGGCGAAATACGCGGGGCAGGACGGCATCGACGAGACGGAGATCCGCGAGGCCTGGGACGACATCAATGAGCTGAAGGAGCAGGGAAAGCTGTTCACGGAGGATGTGTACCGGGATCTGGTCATGGACTTCAAGAAGCGCAAGACCGTGGTGAAAGCGCTCTGTCTTCACATCGCGCATGACTGCAACCTGGCCTGCCGCTACTGCTTCGCCGAGGAGGGCGAGTACCACGGCCGCCGCGCCCTCATGAGCTTCGAGGTGGGACGCAAGGCGCTGGATTTCTTGATCTCCCACTCCGGGAACCGGCGGACCCTGGCGGTTGACTTCTTCGGCGGCGAGCCGACGATGAATTTCCAGGTGGTGCGCGATCTGGTCGCCTACGGGAGAGAGCAGGAGAAGAAATACGACAAGAACTTCCGCTTCACGCTGACCACCAACGGCGTTCTGCTCAACGACGAGATCATGGAATTCTGCAACCGGGAAATGGGAAATGTTGTCCTGAGCATCGACGGCCGCAAGGAGGTCAACGACTTCATGCGCCCCTTCCGCAGGGGGGCCGGGAGCTACGACCTCATTGTACCCAAATTTCAGAAATTTGCCGAGAGCCGCAACCAGGACAAATATTATGTCCGCGGCACCTTCACGCATTACAATACGGACTTTTCACAGGATGTGCTGCATCTGGCCGACCTGGGCTTCAAGCAGATCTCCGTGGAGCCGGTTGTGGCTCCGCCGGAGGCCGATTATGCCATCACGCCGGAGGACGTGCCGAAGATCTGCGAAGAATATGACAAGCTGGCCGCGGAGATGATCCGCCGCAACCGGGAAGGGCGCGGCTTCAATTTCTTCCATTTCATGATCGACCTCTCCGGCGGCCCCTGCGTCTACAAGCGCCTCTCCGGCTGCGGCTCGGGCACCGAGTACCTGGCCGTGACGCCCTGGGGTGACCTGTATCCCTGTCACCAGTTCGTCGGGCAGGAGGAATTCCTCCTGGGAAATGTGGACGAGGGCATCACCCGCCCGGAGATCTGCGACGAGTTCAAGCTCTGCAATGTCTACGCAAAGGAATCCTGCCGGGACTGCTTCGCCCGCTTCTACTGCAGCGGCGGCTGCGCGGCCAACGCCTGGAACTTCACCCACGACATCAACGGCGCCTACGAGATCGGATGTCAGCTGCAGAAAAAACGCGTCGAATGCGCGCTGATGATCATAGCGGCCGAGGGGGAGTAAATCTGCCCATGATATCAGAAAACGTTCCGAGGGAAGCTTCG
This sequence comes from Lachnospiraceae bacterium, assembly GCA_021202235.1. Classification (GTDB taxonomy): domain Bacteria; phylum Bacillota; class Clostridia; order Lachnospirales; family Lachnospiraceae; genus UBA3305. The sequence continues at coordinate 2,119 of JAJQDL010000128.1, read as the reverse complement.
GGACGTTTTTTATGATAGGAAAGTCCTACGGAGGAGGCGCAAAGCGCATTTTTATTAAAAAAATTTCAAATTGTTAAAATTCACCTTAATGACGGCAAAAAAAGAATATGGTAATATAAACTGTAAACTGTAAAATCCTGTAAAAGGACATGTCTGCCGATGCGGACACCATCAGTAAGGAACATCAATTGCTTCCCAAATCATACTGGCCCGGAGGAAAATATGATTAAGAAGAAAAATGTACCCGGAATGGGACGTGGCTCGGTGCAGGGTGTCTGGAAGCGGGCGATGGCGCTGCTGCTGGCACTGTCTCTGTGCCTGTCCATGGTGTCCACGACGGCATGGGCCGCGACGGACACGGAAACGGTGGCTTCGCAGGAAGACGTCGTGGTGACAGAAGCGGCGGAAGAGACCGAAGCGGAGCCGGAGTCTGAGGCGGAAACGGAGATCGTACAGGCAGAAGAGGTGGTCTGGCTGAATCCGTTTCTGGAAGAGGCCTTGTCCGAAACAGACCTGACCGCGTCCTTAGAGGATGAGACGAGTGAGGCCGATGTGTATGCGGATGGTGCAGAGGCTGCGGCGGAGGAGCTGCGGGTCGGGCTGAAAGCGCGGCAGGAAACGATCGTGGTCGGTTATACGGCGGACAATTATGAGGAAACGGCCGCGGAATCCATCGCGGAGACGGCCCTGGCGCATTCCGGTGAAGCGGCGGAGGGGGATTCCCTGCGACTGCAGCTCGGCGGCTGGCGCGCGGCGGCGAGCTATTACACGGAGGACGAGATCTGTCACATCACGCTCACCTATACGGTGACGTATCTGACGACCGCAGCGCAGGAGGAAGAGGCGGATGCTGCTGTGGCAGAGATCGCGGAGGAGCTGGCTCTGTCTGAGGGCAGTGCGTATGAGAAGATCAGCGCCATTTACGGTTATCTCTGTGAGCAGGTCACCTGTGTGGAGCGGGAGAAGGCGACGAAGCCTTTGCAGTATACGGCCTATGCGGCGCTGACAGAAGGAACCGCCACGGACGTCGGATGTGCGGCACTTACTTTTAGGCTGGCGCTCGCAGCCGGGCTGGACGCGCGGGTCATTGCCGGTACCTGGGATGACGGAAGCGGCGCAGAGCCGGTGAATCATGTCTGGAACCTCATCGGGCTCGACGGGGGGGGTTTATTATAATGTAGATACAGCCCTTGCCTGCCGGGATGAGGCGGAAGAGTCTTCTGCCTATTTCCTGAAATGCGACGCGGCCTTTGCGGATCATGTGCGGAACGACGCCTATGATACGGAGGAATTCCGCGACGCGTATCCGATGGCGGAAGAGGATTATGTGACGGAAGAAGAGACCGCTGCCGCGGAGAGTACGGAGGAAGAAAGCTCGATGGCGTCGGAGGAGGAGGAAGAGAACTCTGCCGATGCAGAAGAAGCAAATAACGGGGAAGACTCTGCCGACTCAGAGAATACAGAAAGTTCAGATTCTGAGGAGACGGTTGCTGTTGCGGAGAGCGCGCAGAGCGGAGGATTGCTGTCTGCGGTACAGGATTCGGAGAGCGACGGGGAGGCCGGAATTTCTGTTGCATCTGAGGGGGACGCGGATACCGGAGAAGAAGCGGATACCGCCGTCTCAGCAGCCAGTACCGATGCCAGTGATTTTACATATTCTGTGCTGAACGGAACCTACTGCAGCATCACGGGATACACGGGGACGGAGACAGCGATCACGATTCCCACGCAGATAGATGGCTATATTGTCCAGGAAATTGAGGCGAGCGCGTTTAAAAATAATACCACGATCGTGAGCGTGACGATTTCCTCTACGGTGGAGCTCATTGACAGCAGTGCATTTTATGGATGCACAAGCCTGGAGAGCGTGACGGTAGGAGACAGCGTTACGTCGGTTGAGAGCAATGCGTTTTATGGATGTACCTCGTTAGTCAGCGCTGATCTTGGAAGCAGTGTCACGGAAATCGGAAGTAAAGCGTTTTATGGGTGCAGCAGTCTGACAGAAGTAAGCCTGTCAGAGACACTGACAACCATCGGGAACTATGCCTTCAGCGGCTGCACGGCCCTGACGACTCTGGAACTGCCGGACAGCATCACCACCCTTGGTTACTATATTTTC
>JAJQDL010000061.1 GCA_021202235.1 Lachnospiraceae bacterium | reverse complement strand
CGCCTCTCTCTGAGCTGCGACCGTCTGTCTGACGCGAAAGGGGGCCTCGCCGGGAATGCGGTGCAGGGGCTGATTCCTGTGCTTCATCATGGCAGCGGCTCTCATCGCTATACTCTGAATGCGGAGGGGCTTTCACGGATCACAAAGAAGGAACAGGAAATTATAAAGCCGTTTGACGCCGTTGCAGATCCGTCCGGATACTTTCGGTTTCAGGTAGGTCTTCGAAATCTGCAGGCATTCTAGATTAGTGTTGTTGCGTCGTTTCTGGAGAATCCGTCGGTGGATTTCACGGATCACTGTGAGAAGGAGGCGGAAGGATACCTGCCTCCCGAGCCGCGTTTTGATTTTTATCTTGACTGTGAGACACCGGATTCTTCGGAGATGACCGGAGCGGGCGGCGCAAAAAAGGGTCGGAAAAACAGCCGGGAAGCGGTTCATTTCCTTCGGTGCGAGGGAAGGGTCCGTTACAGGGAGAAGAATCGGAAGGGATCAGAAAACCCGGAAAACACAGAGAAAGTCTACACACTTTGCGTTTCTGATCCGGAAGACGGATATCGGGACGTTGAACAGGAGAAACGGGTCGCCGGTGCGATGCGGGAGCTTATGCATACAAAGCCCGACGAGAACGGAGCTTTTTCTGAGGTCCTCGATGACGAGAAGCTTTTTGATTTTTTGCAGTCAGGGATTGCTGTCCTCGAGAAGTACGGCACGGTGCATGGCTCTGAAGCATTTCGGAGGTTCACGGTTATACCTGTTCCGAAGGTGAAGGTCGGTGTGTCCGTGGAAAGCGGTATTCTGGATCTGTCATTGACGTCGACGGGAATTTCGGAAAAGGAGCTACTGGATGTGCTGCAGAGCTATCGCCAGAGGAAACGGTTTCATAAGCTTTCCTCGGGTGATTTTCTGGACCTGGCGGAGGATGACCAGCTGACCCAGATCAGCGATTTTATGCAGGAGCTTGACCTGAATCCTGAGGAAGTGATCAGAAAGAGCGCGAAGGTGCCGCTTTACCGCGCACTGTATATTGATCGGCTTCTTGAGGAACATGAGGCGCTGTATTCGTCGAGGGACAGAGTATACCGCGGTATCATTCGTAATTTTAAGACGATTCGTGATTCTGAAAGTGAGCCCCCGGCGAACCTTGCCGGAATTATGAGACCGTATCAGGTATTGGGCTTCAAATGGATCCGTACTCTGGAGGAGGCCGGGTTCGGCGGAATTCTGGCGGATGAGATGGGACTGGGCAAGACGCTGCAGACGATTTCCGTTCTTTCGTATGATTATGACGGGAAGAATCCGGGGACGAAACATCCGTCTCTCGTTGTCTGTCCTGCTTCCCTTGTCTATAACTGGCAGGAGGAATTCGCAAAATTTGCACCAGAGATCCGGGTCGTCCTGATCACCGGCGGCGTGGCAGCAAGAAGAAAAGCTCTCGCAGCCTGGGATACGACGCAGGTGTATATTATTTCCTATGATCTGCTGAAGCGCAACATTGCGGAACTCTCGGGAAAGGAGCTTTTCTATGTAATTTTGGATGAAGCGCAGTATATCAAGAATGCGGGTGCAGCGGTCTCGAAGGCAGTTAAGGTACTGAATGCCGGACACCGCCTCGCGCTGACAGGAACGCCGATTGAAAACCGCCTCTCGGAGCTTTGGAGCATTTTTGATTTTCTGATGCCCGGATTTTTGTATTCCCAGAAGGAATTTGAACGGAGATTTGGGGTTCCTGTTACGAAGAACAAAGATCAGGAGGCTATGGAAAAGCTTAAAAAAATGACTTCGCCCTTTCTCATGAGAAGAAGGAAGGAGGACGTGTTAAAGGATCTTCCTTCAAAGCTTGAGGAAGTACGCTATGTGCCGGTTTCCGGGGAACAGCAGAAGCTTTATGATGCTGAGGTCCTCAGGCTGAAAAATACGATTTTGGACGGAAGCATGGGGAACGGAAAGGTGAAGGTACTCGCGGAGCTTACAAAGATCCGGGAAGTCTGCTGTGATCCGTCGCTTCTCTATGAAGACTACCATGGCGAGAGTTCAAAACGGGAAGCAGCCATCGGTCTGATCCGGCAGGCAATGGACGGCGGACACAGAATGCTCCTTTTCTCGCAGTTTACTTCGATGCTTGCGCTTTTGGAGGAAGATCTCAAGGCGGAAGGAATCCCGTACTATATTCTGACTGGTTCTACATCCAAGGAAAAGAGGATCCGGCTGGTACACCAGTTTAATGAAGGGGATGTTCCGGTGTTTCTGATCTCACTTAAGGCGGGAGGCAACGGACTGAACCTGACGGGAGCGGATATCGTCATTCACTATGATCCGTGGTGGAATCTGTCTGCGCAGAATCAGGCGACAGACCGCACTCACCGGATCGGGCAGACCAGGCAGGTCACGGTGTATCGCCTGATCCTGAAGGGGACGATTGAAGAGCGGATCCTGAGGCTGCAGGAGGAAAAAAAGGACCTTGCGGATCAGGTCCTTTCCGGGGAAAGCACGTCGCTTGCCAGCCTGTCGCAGGAAGAGCTGCTGGAATTGCTCAGTTGATTAGCTCATGCCAGCTTTAGAATCTGCAGCAGCAGAATCCAGCTGAGACCGTAATAGGTGACCACAGCAACCAGGTCATTGACCGTGGTGATCAGAGGACCGGAGGCGACCGCCGGATCCACGTGAAGCTTGTGAAAGAACAGGGGCGTGCAGGTCCCTACTGCGCCAGAAATGACCATGGCGGCCAGGAGTGCGAGACCGACGCAGGCGGAGACGGCAAAGGAGAATCCCAGAGTCTGCCCCTTGAACAGATAGATATAGAGTCCGACCGCCAGGAAGGAGAGAGAGCCCAAAATGCTGCCGTTGCACAGGCCGACACGCATTTCTTTCCCCACGAGGGAAAGCTTCTGGCGTCCGGTCAGTGTCTCATCCATCAGGACGCGGATGGTGACAGCCAGCGACTGGGTACCCACATTTCCTGCCATATCGAGGATCAGAGACTGAAAACACATGATGATGGTCAGCTGGCTGACGACCGCCTCGAATGCGCCGACCACGGAAGAAACGACCATGCCCAGCACCAGAAGAACAGTGAGCCAGGGGAGGCGCTTGCGCAGGCTCTCCCGCAGCGGTTCATGCAGATCCTCTTCCGCGGACAGACCGGCCAGCCGTGCATAATCCTCGCCCATCTCGTCGTCTACCAGTTCTACGACACTTTGCGAGGTAATGACGCCCAGAAGGCGGTTTTCATCATCTAATATGGGAAGAGAACTTTCAGAATAGTCCTTCAGTCTTTCCATGCAGTCGTCAATGGCCTCATGACCGTAGAAATACGGGTAGGAGGTAACGATGAGCTCTTCAAGCTGAGTATCCTGACGGGCCGTGATCAGATCCTTCAAATCCATGGCTCCATAGAAGGTGCCATCTCCGGTGGTGAAAAAGAGTGTAGCGATGTTGTCATTCCGGGCGGCCTGCTCGATGAGAGAGCTCATAGCCTGCTTGACGGTCAGATTTTCGCGGAGCATAATGTAATTGGTCGTCATCCGGCTGCCGATCTCATCCTCGTCAAAGGCTGCCACCACTGCCAGGTTCTGCCGGGCTTCTTCATCCATGAGATTCATCAGCAGAACGCGTTTTTCTTTTTTCAATTCCCGCAAAAGAACCACTGTCGTGTCCGTCTCCATGCGGGACAGGATGGCAGCGGCTTTTTGAAGATTCATTTCATCCAGATACCGGGCGGTGTCCTCTTCCTCTGTGTATTCGAAAATATCCGACAGAAATTCGGTATCCAGAATGCGAAATACGCGCTTTCGCTCGGTGGCTGACAGCTCTGTCAGTACCTCCGCCAGATCATTTTCGTGGTAATCCTCCAGGCGGCTGCGCAGAACGCCGGGGGAGAGATTCCCGCGGAGAATCGCAAGAATCTCCGCCTGATAATCCTGTATTCTTTTTTCCATGATGAGTTTTCCTCCTATTCCGGATGTGTGAATGTTTTGTGCAATGCAAATCTGCCAGGCATATTCTTCCGGGATGGCTTTCACGGTAAATTTGTTTCGGAGCCATTGTGACCGGAGAAAGTGCATGGAAAACAATGGGAACAGTTCCGCCTTTTCTCGCATAAAAAAGACGCCTAGCGTTTAACCTCCCGTATGAATGTTGGATTGCAATTCGTAAATAAAAAAATGGGGAATAGGATGTGAAATGCGAATCAAAGGTTCAGCGTGGGCAGAACAGATCGCCGCAATACATCCTGTTTTGTGTGTTGCCTTCGACTTCGACTATCACCTGAATCCATTCTGCTCACCTGCCTTTCGTTTGTGGTCGTTCGACCTTTTGCACCATCTTAGCACAATTGCGCAAAAAGTGCCAGCACTTTTTGCCGGAAAGATCGGCCCGGTCAGTTTTTTGTTATGGGGGGAGCGCGGACTTTGCCGGCATGTATAATTCCATCATCTCTCGCATATATTTGTGCTAAGCAATTTTGCAGTGCTTCTATCGCGGTCATTGCGAGTTGCATAAGCAACGACCGTAATGGCGCATGATCGTGTCTTGTCATGGGTTCCTGTGTAACCGGAACATGTGTGGGGACAAGTCTGGGTGGGTATGGGTGAGGTGAATGGTGGGGAAGAGAGGATGGATCCTTCTGCTGACAACTCTGTTTCTGGTGATCACAGGATTGACCTTGCAGCGGCGGGAGCAGGAAATAGTGTGGGAGCAGGCCGGTGTGACGAAGGCCGAAGCTTTGGAGGCGGAATGCTGCGGGGATGCAGAGACGGAAGAAGAAAGCGAGGAGGAGAACGGGAGAGATGCAGCAGGAGGCGGTCAGGGAACTGAAGATACAGAACGGGGCGATGAAGGAGAGAGCGAACGCTTCTCGTCGGAGGCGGTTGAAGAGAACTCTTCGGAGGTATCAGAGGCCTTTGCAGGGACGTCGGCATCCTGGGGAAGCCTCGCCGTCTCAGCAGCGTCCCCATCCTCTTATCGCCTCTCTGCCTTCGAGCAGGGGGACGGGGGTCTGAGCATTCGCGTGCTTATAGGAACCTCTGATTACGCGGAACTGCTTCACGATGCTGTTCTGGTTACTTCTGATGAGGACTTCCTTATGGAAGGGACGCAGCAGGACACAGTGTATGCCGCCGGAACAGAGGTAGATGTGACGCCGGATTTCCTGGAACGTTATGGAGGTCGGGTCATTTTCTCGGGGTCGGGCAGTTTTTATCTGCTGAACGTGGAGAGAAGCTGCGGAACGCCCGCCTATCCGGGAACCATCGAATGTACCAATTACAGCGGTCAGATCGGTGTGGTGAATGAACTGCTGCTGGAGGAATATCTGGAGCTGGTCGTACCGGCAGAGATGCCGGACTCATATGGTATGGAGGCTTTAAAGGCACAGGCTGTCTGTGCCCGCAGCTACAGTTGCTCGCAGATGCTGGAGGGAAAATATGCCTCCTACGGTGCGGATGTGGATGACAGTACCGCCAGCCAGGTGTATAACAATCAGGCATGGTCTGAGAAAGCTGCGGAGGCTGTGGCTGCCACTGTGGGAGAGGTGCTGGTGAACGAGGGGGAGATCGTGGAGGCCTATTACTACTCCACCTCCTGCGGCTATGGGGCGGATGTATCGGTCTGGACAGACTCTGTGGTCTGCAGCTTTGTGGCAGCCTCTTCCCTGACGGTCAGCCGGGAGGTGCTGGATCTGTCCGGGGAAGTGTCCTTTCGCCAGTTTCTGGAGAGCAGCCAGGACAGCTGGGACAGCGATTCCCCCTGGTTTCGCTGGACGGCAGATCGGAGCGTCAATGAGCTGACGGAACTGGTCAATACCTGGCTGACCGGACAGAACCGGAATCCGGTGGGGACAGTGACGGGTATGACGGTGGAAGAGCGGCTGGAGAGCGGGGCAGTAATCGCGCTTGGAGTGAGCGATACGGAAGGGCGGACGGAGATCACCGGGACAGATAATATCCGGAACCTGTTAGGGTCTTCGTCTCTGACTGTTATGCGGCAGGACGGAAGCGAGCAGGCGGGGATGTCTCTTCTTCCCAGCGCATTCTTTTATGTGGAAGAAACGGAGGAAGGCTGGTGTCTTCACGGAGGCGGCTTCGGACACGGGGTCGGCATGAGTCAGGACGGAGCTGACGGCATGGCGGAGCAGGGATACACGTATCCCTCGATACTCTCTTTTTTTTACCGGGATGTGGAGCTCTGCCGGTTATACGATCATGTTCAGTGAGATGCATCTGCCGGTAAATATCGTGCCAGGAAAAGCTGTTTATTAAAAAAATAAAAGAATCCATACAAAAAAAGTAAGAAAATTGAGTTTTTTTGTTCCTGGATATTGTTGACATCGCTTTTTGCGTGTCTTATAATTAACCTATACCACGGGCGTGCATAAGATATGCAGCCCGACTTTAAGGAGGATGATTCCAATGGACAAGATCAAAATGACCACCCCTCTGGTGGAAATGGATGGCGACGAGATGACTCGTGTTCTGTGGCAGGTTATCAAGGACGAGCTTCTGCTGCCCTTCGTTGATCTGAAGACTGAGTACTATGACCTGGGACTCCCGAAGCGTGAGGAGACCAAGGATCAGATTACTGTAGATTCCGCAAACGCAACCAAGAAGTACGGCGTAGCTGTTAAGTGCGCGACCATCACTCCCAACGCTGCACGTGTGAAGGAGTACAACCTTTCCCAGATGTGGAAGAGCCCGAACGGCACGATCCGTGCGATCCTGGACGGCACCGTGTTCCGTGCTCCGATCCTGGTAAAGGGCATCGAGCCTTACGTGAAGAACTGGACCAAGCCCATCACCATCGCTCGTCATGCCTATGGCGATGTGTACAAGAGTGTTGAGCTGAAGGCGGATCAGCCCGGCGTTGCCAAGCTGGTATTCGAGGGCGCCGATGGCACCACGCAGGAAGAGACCATCTTCGAGTTCACCGAGCCCGAGGGCGGCGTGCTGCAGGGTATGCACAACCGTCGCAACTCCATCCGCAGCTTCGCCCGCAGCTGCTTCAACTATGCTCTGGATACGAAGCAGGATGTGTGGTTCGCTACCAAGGATACTATCTCCAAGAAGTATGACCATACCTTCAAGGATATCTTCGCTGAGGTTTTTGAGACTGAGTACAAGGAGAAATTCGAGGCGGCTGGCATCACCTACTTCTATACTCTGATCGATGATATCGTGGCGCGTGTTATCCGTTCTGAGGGCGGTTACATCTGGGCCTGCAAGAACTACGACGGCGATGTGATGTCTGATATGCTGGCGACTGCGTTCGGTTCTCTGGCTATGATGACCTCCGTGCTGGTTTCCCCCGATGGAAACTATGAGTATGAGGCTGCTCACGGCACCGTGCAGAGACACTACTATCAGCATCTGGAAGGCAAAGAGACTTCCACCAACTCCGTGGCGACCATCTTCGCATGGACCGGCGCTCTGAACAAGCGTGGTGAGCTGGACAACCTGCCTGAGCTGCAGAAGTTCGCCAAGGCTCTGGAAGCTGCGACCATCGAGACCATCGAAGACGGCATCATGACCAAGGATCTGGCCCTGATCACCACCATGGACAAGGATAAGGTGCAGAAGGTCAACTCCAACGACTTCATCAAGGCCATCCGCACGAGACTGGAGAAGAAGCTGGAGGCGTAAGAGCTATCCAACACAGACAGAAATGACTTTTAAACCCCGGCAGGGAATTTCCCTGCCGGGGTTTTTGTGCGCCCGGCGGGCGCACGTTCTAACGGGTGAAAGTCCCGAATCCGCCCGGCAGTGGGAAGGATACAGCCGAACACCAAGGTTCCCGCCGTGAGGTTTAAGGGAACTGAAGGAAGGTGCAGGCAAACCTCTGCCCCTGCTGTGCATGCCCTTCGGGTAAACGCACAGAAACCATTTCAGGCTGATGCGGGAGGATAAGACTGCAAAACAAGCCGAAGTCCTATAACTGCACGGAATCCTGCGCAGTAAAGATGGTGGGGACATGGAGGGAAAGAACGTGTGAGTACCCGGGGAGGTCTCACGGACGTGGCATAAGCGATATAACATTCGCAGTCATGGAGTAAAGCTTGCCGTGAGAAGTCAGCAGAAGCCATAGTACGGGGACAGCTATAGATGTCCCGGGAAGGGCTGAACAGTAGGAGGTGCCATTTCCAAATGGAAACCGGACATGGAATTAAGTACAGACAACTTCATATCGAAGACTACCTGCAAAAGATACCTGCGGAACAGGGAAGGAATGCAGGAGTGTACGCCCAGGAATGGATTACCGGGAACCCTGACACCGACACGGACTTTTGGACGGACAACCTGTTGGATACAATCCTCAGGAGCGACAACCTGAATGCCGCCTATAAGAAAGTAAAGGCGAATAAAGGTGCGGGTGGAATCGACGGAATGCAGGTGGATGAACTTCTGCCCTACCTGAGAGAACACCGGGAGGAACTGGTTCAACAGCTGAGGGAAGGGAAATATAAGCCCAACCCGGTTCGGAGGGTAGAAATACCCAAGGAGGAGAAAGGAAAAGTAAGAAAGTTAGGAATCCCAACGGTGGTGGACAGGATGGTTCAGCAGGCTATTGCACAGGAACTGACACCAATCTACGAAGAACAGTTTTCCGAAAACAGTTTCGGATTCCGACCCGGGAGAGGAGCGCATGATGCCCTAAGGAGATGCAAAGAATACATCGACGAAGGATATGTGTATGCGGTCAGCATGGACTTGCAGTCCTATTTTGACACAGTCAACCACAGCAAGCTGATAGAGGTGTTGTCAAGGACAATCAAAGACGGACGGGTCATATCGCTGATACATAAATACCTCAATGCGGGGGTCATGGAAGACGGAGGATTTCAGACAACAACAGAGGGTGTGCCGCAGGGCGGCCCATTAAGCCCATTATGTGGGAATGTAATGCTGAATGAACTGGACAAGGAACTGGAACGGAGAGGGCACAAGTTCGTGAGATATGCCGACTATACCGAAGTTGAAACTATGCCGAAGAATTCTATAAAATACAGAAACTATCAGAGATTTTTAAAAAAATCTTCGGCATAGTTTTTAGTCACAGGCGATACAAACGTTCCAATGTATCCGGGTCGCTCCAGCTTTTTACACCCTCATCAGGGTTGACGGTTTCCATTGCTTTGGCAAGGACATCAAGTGTAGCAAATGCATAAAAGCCACTGGTTGTAGAGATGTTTTCGTGGCCAAGCAGTTGCTGGATGTGTGCCAATGGCACCCCTTCCCTATACAAATCCATTGCCCGTGTTTTTCTTATCATATGGCAGTGGACATTATCAGGCATCGAATACCCGTCCGCTCTGCACTGGTCAGCATACCGTTTTATCATCTTTTCCAAGGTATCGGATGAAAGCCCGTGTATTTCCCCGTGAACCTTTGCATAATACAACGGCGCATCTGATTTCGGGTTAGAAGCATGGAATTCTTTCAGATATCTTCTCACATGGAGGATTGTTTTCTCCAGGAGGGGAATGTTGCGGTATTTCCTGCCTTTTCCGAGAAGCGTAACATATGGTACTTCTGCTTCAAGATGAAGGTCAGATACTTTTACCTGCCTGGCTTCTGCTACCCTTGCAGCAGTATCATACAGGAAAATAAGGATCATCTGGTTGCGGCGGTCGGTTTTGCTGTTCCCGGAAGGGGCTGCCAGCAATGCCGTCATTTCACTGGGTTCAAAATATTCGATGGCATGGTTCGCTGCCTTTACCCCGGCAATGCCGCATGCGTCTGTATAAACAGGCATGATCCATAGGTATTCCTGTGCCGCGTACTCCAGGAATGCGCGAATTGCGGTCATCCGGAGGTTGCAGGTTTTCGGTGCCAGGCTGCGTTCCGTGACCATCCAGGATTGATAGCGTTTGAGGGTTTCTTTCCCAAAGCTGTTGAAAGAGATTTTTTTTCCGGCTGGTGTGTTCAACTTCTTCAAGGTAATTGATAAAGCTGTTCAGGCAGTCCCTGTAGCTGTCAATGGTATGGCCGCTGACCTGGCGGATTGCTTTCAGGTGGTGGTCAAGATACTGGCGGGCCGTATCCCAGCACCTCACAGTGTCTTTCTTACTCATCTGGCACCTCCGGAATTCGGTCATTCAGCCGGTATGAAAGAGACTTATAATCCACATAAAAATCCGGCACAAACCTGAAGTAATACAAAGTATGCTTGATACAGTTATGCCCCATATACCGCATCAGGTAAGGAAGCATGGCATTTACATCCGTTCCCTCCCTTGCCCAGCGGTTTATGGTCGCCCAGGCAAAATGATGCCGGAAATCATATATACGGGGCAGGTTCCCTTCCCATGAGGGAAAAGCCTTCTTCCATATGATTCCGAAGTTATAACTAAGAGCCTGTTTAGAATACGGTTTCTCTATGCTTACCGGGAAAAAATATTTCCTTTCAGGGAATACTGCGGATATCCGTCTGTCATAGCAGATGAGATAGGCATCAAGTTCATCACTGATGTAAACCCTCCGGCTTTTCGGCCCCTTTGATTGCAGGATATCAATATATTTCTTATCAAGGTGTACGTTTTCTGCTGGCAGCATCCGGGCCTCTTTGGGACGCAGGCCGCAACAGTACAGTATCCGGAATAATGCGGGCATTACAATGCCGCGTGCAAGCGGCCCTGGATTCTCCGCATAATAGGAATCACATTCCCCGAAAAATACAGAAAGCTCTTCTTCAGAGAAAAAGTACGGTGGTTCCGGATAGAGCTTCGGCATCTGCTTTGGCGGAACAATGTAAGCATCACGGTATCCAAGCTGGAACAGATACCGGGCAAACTCCCTTAACGGAGCCATGGCATTATACATGCCGCCAGGCTGTCCTCTGTATTTATCAAGGAAAACGTCTGTGCTTGCCTTATCTGGAAGATCCAGATGCGGATACTGTTCTTCCATAAGGCGCTGGTAATGTTTCAGGTACCGTTCCTGCGTATCATAGACATATCCGAGGCTTCGTTTATATGCGATAAAATCATCGATCCTTTCTCCGATGGTCGCTTTTTTCATGTACCGCTGCCTCCTTTCGGTAAAGGAAGAGTCAGTGACGACATCGTTTCCTGGTCTGTTGAAAGGTATACCATTGTGGAGTCCTGGCACTTGTGGCCAAGCCCTTCTGAAATCGCGGAAAGAGGAACGCCTTTTCTGAGCATTGCAGATGCGGCATTATGCCGGAACATCCGGGTGCCTGTCAGGCAGCCTTCAGTTTCAACACCGGCAGCGGAGACAGCAGCTTTAACGATGTGCCAGGTTGTATTAAGCTTGACGTAAGGTGCATGGACAGAGAGGAAAAAATAGTCCTCAGTACAGTCCGGTCTCTCTTTCAGGAGGTAATCTGCCATGGCATTGCCATATGATGAGCGGAGCGGTAGATTTAACGGCCTCTGTGTTTTTGACTGGACGATATGAATGGCATTATGTTTCCAGTCAACATCGCGAAGCCTGAGGTTGCAGATGTCAACACTGCGCAGCCCCGTTTCAAAGGAAAGCAGGCAGATCGCCGCATCCCGGCGGGATATGTCAGAGGATGACAGCTGGCTGGAGATTTTATCAATTTCATCTTCTGAGTATACATCTATAATGGAACGTTTCCGCGGCATTCTGGATGGGATTTCCATCCTAAACGGCCGAATTTCTGGAAACATTTCGTAGAAGCGCCGCATTCCGGAAATGGCTGTCACAAGGCTTGTCGGGTCATAGTGCTTTTCCAGCATATCTTCGATTGCCTTCATGGTATCCCTTGGCTGGATGTCAGATAATTCCTGATATCCAAGGGATGTCATGTATTCCAGAAGGTAACGAACAGGGCGACGGTTTTTAATAAGGGAAGCTTTGCTTAAGCCTGATGCCTCTTCGGCCTGGTCATAAAGCTCCAGGGTTTTGGCTAATCCGTCAGAAATGGATTCTCTGACAGGCTCGTGAAACTTATTGACGGACACTTTTCCTGTTTCCAGATAAGATTCCAAAAACCGTATACATCGGTTGTGGGCAAGAAATCTTTCATGGCGGTATTCGCCCGACCTGGAATTATTGGAATCTGCCAGGAACTGCGTAACGAGGTCATCGGTAAGATACTCTGTGCCAAGTCGTTCTGCGTGACCGAGAAGCCTGTTGCAGGTTCTTTTAAAATCAATAAGATACGACTCGGGATGGCCGTTTTCACGCTGGCAGTTGAGAACCCCATTAACAGCTTCTGTTAGAGTGATGTTATTGTTCATGAAGATACCTCCTATATTTTTATATAGAAGATGTTTCACGAACGAACGCCCTTGTCAATAAAAACTATGCCGAAAGTTCCGTGCGCAAGTGCTCATGGTTATTATATTTCAAGAAAAGTTTCGGCATAGTTTCAACTTCGGTATAGTCGGCACTATGCCGAATTCGGCATAGTGCCGACTACTGCGTGATTCTGTGCAGAAGCAGGAAAAGCGCCGAGCGGACGCTCAGGAACATCGTTCCATATATCACGGAGAAACTTTTTCTGAAAATCAATCTCCAGAAAACAACAGTGAGCCACGTCAGCAGGATAAAATACCTTGGCCACGGATTCTACCGGTACAGAGGGAAATGCAGACTGAGGGTGCACCCGAAATCAGTGGAAAAAATGAAAAACCGACTGAGGATGCTGACGACCAGAGGCAATAAATGGAGCAATGCGGTAAGAGAGAGGAAACTCAGGGAATACACAACCGGGTGGATAAACTATTTCCGCTATGCGGACATGAAAACGCTAATGGTAGAAACGGACAAATGGCTGCGCCATCGAATCCGGGCGGTGTATTGGAAACAATGGAAAAGGGTGCGCACAAGGTATAGAATGTTGCGAGCGCTACATTTGCCGGAGTGGAAAGTACATGAAATGGCGAACTGCCGAAAAGGAGTGTGGCGAGCGGCAGAGATGTTGAATTGTGCACTCACAAAAACGATCATAGTGGACAGACTTGGATATCCATCCATGAGTGCCCACTATCTAAAAGTACGTGTAAACTATTGAACCGCCTTGGTACCGAACGGTATGCCAGGTGGTGTGGAAGGGGGACTAATCATCCCCCTATCCGATCGTACCGGGCGGTCTGAACCGGTCATCAAGTTTATTTCGTAAAAACTAAATAAAATAAAATTAAATGGCTCCGAAACTTGACAAAATAAAGTGTTGGTATTATAATCATCTCCAGTATGTAAGGAGGTAGGCTATGAACAGACAGGAACAGCAGGGACTGTACCGCGAGGAGTTCGAGCACGATAACTGCGGTATCGGTCTCGTCGTTGATATGAAGGGCAGACCCAGCCATGATACGGTAGACAGCACACTGAAGATTGTCGAGAACCTGGAGCACCGGGCCGGAAAGGATGCAGATGGCAAGACCGGCGACGGCGTGGGTATTATGCTGCAGATCTCGCACCGCTTCTTCAGCAAGGCGATGGCGGCTCAGGGGGTTGATCTGGGAGGCCCCAGAGAATATGGTATCGCGATGTTTTATTTCCCGCAGAAAGAACTGGCGAGGAAACAGGCGCAGAAGATGTTCGAGATCGTGGTTGGTCAGGAAGGAATGGAATTCCTGGGCTGGAGAGAGGTTCCTACTTCTCCGGAGATTCTTGGACAGAGGGCGCTTGACAGCATGCCCGGCATCTGGCAGGGCTTTGTGAAGAAGCCGGCGGATGTGGCCTGCGGCATCGAATTTGATCGGAAGCTGTATGTGGCGCGGCGTGTGTTCGAGCAGAGTAATGACAATACCTATGTAGTCTCCATGTCGAGTCGGACGATCGTTTATAAAGGCATGTTCCTGGTGGGACAGCTGCGCGATTTCTATCTGGATCTTCAGGATGAGGATTATGAGTCTGCGATCGGCATTACACATTCCCGGTTCAGCACGAATACGAACCCCAGCTGGGAGCGCTCTCATCCCTATCGTATGCTCGTACATAACGGGGAGATCAATACCATCAATGGTAACGTGGATAAGATGACGCTGCGTGAGGAGAAGATGGAGTCTCCGATCATGCCGGAGCAGCTTCACAAGGTCCTGCCCGTGGTAGATCCCCGGGGATCTGACTCGGCCAGACTGGACAATGTCATCGAGTTCCTGGTGATGAACGGCATGGATCTGCCGCTGGCCGTGATGATCACCATCCCGGAGGCCTGGCTCAATGACAAGACCATGAGCCTTGCCAGAAGGAATTTTTATAAGTATTATGCGACGATGATGGAGCCGTGGGATGGCCCTGCCTCCATTATCTTCACAGACGGCGATCTGGCGGGCGCGGTCCTGGATCGGAACGGTTTCCGTCCGTCCCGCTACTATATTACGGCTGACGACAAGCTGATCCTTACTTCCGAAGTAGGTGCATTGGAAGACCTGGATGAGGCGCATGTTGTGCGCAAGGATCGGCTGCGTCCCGGTAAGATGTTGCTGGTGGATACCGTGAAGGGCGAGTTAGTAGACGACGATCAGCTCAAGAATCGTTACGCCAATCGGCAGCCCTTTGGTGAGTGGCTGGATAACCATCTGGTGCCGCTGAAGAAGCTGAAAGTGCCGAATGAGCGCTATCCGCACTATGACGCGGAGACCCGGGCCCGCCTGCAGAAAGCGTTCGGTTACAGCCATGAGGATTTCCGGACTTCCATCCTGACGATGGCGGAGAATGGCTCGGAGCCGATTGCGGCCATGGGCGCCGACAATCCTCTGCCGGTTCTCTCCAAGCGCCGTCAGCCGTTGTTTACCTACTTCAAACAGCAGTTTGCTCAGGTGACGAACCCGCCGCTTGATGCGCTGCGTGAGGAGATCGTGACCTCCACGCGCGTTTATCTGGGAAGTACCGGCAATCTTCTCGAAGAGAAGGCAGAGAACTGTAATGTCCTCAGTATTGACGATCCGATCCTGACGGATACGGATATGATGAAGATCCGCGCCATGAATGTGCCGGGGCTGCAGGTAGACACGGTGTCTATTCTCCATTACAAGGGCACGAAGCTTGATAAGGCGCTGAAGAACCTCTTCTCCGAGGTTGACTATTGCTATAAGAACGGGACTAACATCCTGATCCTGTCCGACCGGGGTGTGGATGAGAACCATGTACCGATTCCGTCGCTGCTCGCTGTCTCGGCTGTGCGTCAGCATCTGGTGCGCTCCAAGAACGGCAGCAATATGTCTCTGATCCTGGAGTCCGGCGAACCCCGTGAAGTGCATCACTTTGCGACGCTGATGGGCTTCGGTGCAGTCGCTATTTATCCGTATCTGGCACATGAGACGATTTATCAGCTCGTGAAGGAGGATATCCTGAAGAAGGATTATCATACGGCGGTAGATGATTATAATTACGCTGTGCTGCATGGTATCACAAAGATCGCTTCCAAGATGGGTATCTCCACGCTGCAATCCTATGAGGGCGCCAAGGTCTTCGAGGCCATGGGTATTGACGCGGATGTGGTGGAACAGTACTTTACCGGAACGACCAGCCGCATCGGCGGCATCAGTCTGAAGGATATGGATCGTCAGACCGATCAGCTGCATTCCACAGCGTTTGACCCTCTGGGTCTGCCGGTGGATCTGACGCTGAACAGTACCGGCGGTCATAAGATGCGTTCCGGCAAAGAGGATCATCTGTACAATCCGCTGACGATTCACCTGCTGCAGCAGGCCTGCTGGACCGGAAACTATGATCTGTTCAAACAGTATGAAGCGGCCGTCATTGGCGAGGATCGTGAGACGAACCTGCGCAGCCTGATCGATATCGTGTATCCCGAGGACGGAAGTATCCCGATCGAGGAAGTGCAGAGCGTTGAGGAGATCGTCAAGCATTTCCGGACGGGCGCCATGTCCTATGGTTCCCTGTCTCCGGAGGCACACGAGACGCTGGCAGTGGCTATGAACCACCTGGGCGGCCGCTCCAACACCGGTGAGGGCGGACAGCCCGAGGAGAGAAGTGCACCCAATGCTGACGGCATCTGGAGAGGTCATGCGATTAAGCAGGTGGCTTCCGGCCGTTTCGGTGTGACCAGCCATTATCTGGTCGATGCTAAGGAGCTGCAGATCAAGATCGCTCAGGGCGCGAAGCCCGGCGAGGGCGGACATCTGCCCGGCGCCAAGGTCTACCCTTGGGTCGCGGAGACGCGGAATTCCACGCCCGGCGTGGGTCTGATCTCGCCGCCTCCGCATCACGATATTTATTCGATCGAGGATCTGGCGCAGCTGATCTATGATCTGAAGAACGCGAATAACCAGGCGGATATCTCCGTCAAGCTGGTCTCGGAAGCCGGTGTGGGAACGATCGCCGCCGGCGTGGCCAAGGCCGGTGCGGAGGTCATCCTGATCTCCGGTGCGGTCGGAGGAACAGGCGCAGCGCCCCGGAGTTCGATCTATAACGCGGGACTGCCCTGGGAGGTTGGTCTGGCGGAGACACACCAGACGCTGATCCAGAACGGTCTGCGGAACAAGGTGCGTCTGGAGACCGACGGCAAGCTGATGACAGGCCGCGATGTGGCGATCGCCTGTATGATGGGCGCCGAGGGCTTCGGTTTCGGCACCGGCCCTCTGGTGAGTATGGGCTGTGTGATGATGCGTGTCTGCAACCTGGATACCTGCCCGGTCGGTGTGACCACGCAGAACCCCGAGCTGCGGAAGAACTTCAAGGGTAAACCCGAATATGTGGAGAACTTTATGAAGTTCATGGCCCAGGATCTGCGGGAGATCATGGCAAAGCTCGGTATGCACAGTATCGAGGAACTCTGCGGACGCTCTGAGTTCCTGAAAACAAAGAGAAATATTGGTAAGGAAAATCCCCGTGCCAACACACTGCGTCTGGCTGCACTTTGCTATGACGACGCGCCGCGTGATCAGCTGCACTTTAAAGAAGGAAACAGCTATGACTTCCAGCTGAATAAAACGTTGGATGCACGGGTGCTGATCCCGAAGTTCGCCGAGAGTCTCAAGACCGGCGCGAAGAAGGAAATCTCGGTGAAGGTGGGCAACACCGACCGGACCTTCGGCACGATGCTGGGCTCCGAAGTGACACGAAGATTCGGCAACACGCTGGATGATAATACGATGGTGATTCATGCCAGAGGTCACGGAGGACAGAGCTTCGGTGCGTTCCTGCCGAAGGGCGTCACGCTGGAGCTCGAGGGCGACAGCAATGATCATCTTGGCAAGGGCCTGTCCGGCGGGCGGATCGTCGTCTTCCCGGACCGCAAGTCAAAGCTGTCTGCAGAGGATAACATCATTATCGGCAATGTGGCTCTTTATGGCGCGACCGGCGGCAAGGTTTTTATCAACGGTGTGGCCGGTGAGCGGTTCTGTGTCCGGAATTCCGGCGCCACGGCGGTCGTCGAGGGCGTGGGGAACCACGGCTGTGAATATATGACCGGCGGTGTGGCGGTCATCCTCGGTGAGGCCGGCAAGAATTTCGCGGCCGGTATGAGCGGCGGCGTGGCTTACGTCCTGGATATGAGCAATGATCTCTATCTGAATCTGAACCGGGAGCTGGTCTATCTGGAGACAGTGACCGAGAGTGAGGATATTCAGCTGTTGAAACAGCTGATCCGCGAGCATGTGGAGGCCACGGGTTCTAAGAAGGGACAGCGGATCCTGGATGATTTCATGAATTATGTCTCCCGGTTCCGCAAGATCATTCCGAAGGAATACAAGGAGATGCTGGAGCTGACTGACCGGATCATGGGACACGGCGTGGATGAAGAAGCCGCACGGATTCAGGCGTTTTATTCGAGAAGAAAGGAAAAGAGGGCATAAAACCATGGGAAAACCGACAGGATTTATGGAATATGACAGGAAACAGGATCGCGCGTTGGCTCCCAGGGAGAGGATCAAGAATTTCGACGAATTTCATATCCCTCTGCCCGATGCCGAGCGTCGTGAGCAGGCCGCCCGCTGCAAAGACTGCGGTGTGCCGTTCTGCCAGGCTGGCATCATGATCGCGGGAATGGCCTCCGGCTGTCCGTTAAATAACCTGGTGCCGGAGTGGAACGATTATCTGTATTGGGGCAATTACAGGCAGGCGCTGTCGCGTCTGAAGAAGACCAATAACTTCCCGGAGTTTACTTCCCGGGTGTGCCCCGCTCTGTGTGAGGAGGCCTGCACCGGTCATCTGCACGGCGACCATACAGCAGTTTCCAACAAGGAAAATGAGCGGGCGATCGTCGAGTACGGCTATGAGAAGGGCTATCTGGCTCCCAAGCCCCCGACGATGCGCACCGGAAAGAAGGTCGCCGTCGTGGGTTCCGGCCCCTCCGGCCTGGCAACAGCGGATCAGCTGAATCACCGCGGCCATGAGGTGACGGTCTTCGAGCGGGAAAACCGTCCGGGCGGCCTGCTGATGTATGGCATCCCGAATATGAAGCTTGAGAAGTCGGTGGTGCTGCGCAAGACCGGCATCATGGAGCAGGAGGGCGTCAAGTTCGTCACGGGCGCTGAGGTTGGAAAAAATCTGTCCGCTGAGCAGCTTCTGAATGAGTATGACGCGGTGGTACTTGCCTGCGGCGCAGCCAAGGCGCGGGATATCAGTGTTCCCGGACGCGACGCTATCGGCGTGGATTTTGCCGTGAATTATCTGAAGGCGAATACAAAGCATGTTCTCGATGAGAGCGTGAAGATTCCTCCGGAGCTGAATGCGAAGGGCAAGAATGTCCTGATCATCGGCGGCGGCGACACCGGAAATGACTGCCTCGGTACGGCAATCCGTCAGGGCTGTAAGACGGCGATCCAGTTTGAAATGATGCCCTGCCCGCCCGCTGAGCGCGCCGCGAGCAATCCCTGGCCGCAGTGGCCCCGGGTGCTCAAGGTCGATTACGGCCAGGAGGAGGCCATCGCCCTGTATGGAAAGGATCCGCGGATCTATCAGACCACGGTCAAGGAGTTCTATAAGGACGAAAAAGGCAAGCTGACCGGCGTGAAGGCCGTGCAGCTCGAGTCGAAGAAGGACGAAAAGACGGGACGCATGTATATGGCGGAGATTCCCGGAAGCGAGTACGATTATAAGTGCGAGCTGGTTCTGATCGCGGCCGGTTTCTTGGGTGCAGAGAATTTCGTGGCGGACGCCTTCGGTCTGCCGTTAGCGCCCCGGGGGAATCTGGCGACGGAGACGCCGAACAGCCACAATACCGTCAATCCCAAGGTCTTCGCGGCCGGCGACTGCCGTCGGGGTCAGTCCCTGGTAGTCTGGGCCATCCGCGAGGGACGTGAGACGGCGCGGGCTGTGGACCTCTATCTGATGGGCTACAGCAACCTGCCGGGATATGGAGATCCGACGTAAGAGGGTACGTATGGATGCATGGAAAACAGATTTCTGTGCAGTGCAAGCCTGAAACAATCATAAATGAATGAGGCTGGTTTTCAGTCAATGAACCGATCGTGAGAGCTGTGGAGAGAGACAGAGGTCTTCTTCCACAGCTCTCATTGTGCTCCTGCATCTATCATGGTTTTGCCGAAAGGACATGCTTTGCAGAGCCGTTTACTTTCCGAAAAAGCTGTGTTAAAATATTTGAACTGGCGCGTAGTGCGCACGTCCGCAGGGCGTTTTTGGCGAAGATTTTTGAAAATAAAGCACTGTGGATCAGAAAATCGGGGGACAAAAGAGTTGCCCTCTTAAGGAGGATACAGGAGATGGAGCAGAAGAGACTGGGGTATGGATGGATGCGTCTTCCTCTGACGAACCCGGATGACCGCTCAACGGTAGATATTGAACGAGCCAGAAGGCTGGCGGATGAATTTCTGGCCCACGGATTCAGCTATTTTGATACGGCGTATATTTATCACAATGGACAGAGCGAGCGGATTCTGCGCGAGTGCGTGGTGGAGCGATACCCGAGAGACCGGTTTACCGTGGCCACCAAGATGCCGATGCTGAATCTGAAGAAGCCGGAGGATCAGGTGCGGATCTATGAAGATCAGAAGAAACAGCTGGGCGTGGATTTCTTTGATTATTATCTGCTGCACAACCTGAACTCCTCCTGCTATGACCGGGCGCTGGAATTCGGAACGATCGATTACCTGCGGGAGAAGAAAAAGCGGGGTGAGATCCGCCATCTGGGATTCAGCTTTCATGATACGGCGGAGTATCTGGACAAGATTCTTACGGAGAATCCGGACTTTGAATTCGTTCAGCTGCAGATCAATTATCTTGACTGGGACAGCACCGGCGTGCAGAGCCGCCTGTGCTATGAGACAGCACGTCGGCACGGCAAATGGATCATCATCATGGAACCCTGCAAGGGAGGTACTCTGGCAGCTGTTCCCCCGGCGGCAGAAAAGCTGCTGCGGGAGACGCATCCGGACTGGAGTCCGGCTTCCTGGGCGATCCGCTTCGCAGCGAGCCTGCCCGATGTCCGGATGGTACTCTCCGGCATGAGCGACGAGGAGCAGTTGGCTGACAACATGAGCTTCATGGAGGATTTTGTGCCGCTGACGGAGGAGGAGCAAAGGATCCTGTTCCGGGTGCGGGATATCCTGGAAGGGAGTATTGCGATTCCCTGCACGGGCTGCCGCTACTGCGTGGAGGGAGACCGCTGTCCTCAGAATATCGCCATCCCGAACTATTTCTCCCTGTACAATACGGAGCAGATGGATACGAATCCTTCCTGGTCCTCTCAGGCGGAATATTATAAAAATCTGACAAAACAGGGCTACGGCCGGGCAGGAGACTGTATTGAATGTCATCAGTGTGAGGAGATCTGTCCGCAGCATATTGATGTGACCGTCTGGCTGAAAAAAGTGTCGGAACGTTTCGATGAAGGAATCGGCGAATGGCGTCCCTGGCGATGAGAAGAATGCTGTTTCGCACAGAAAATGACGGGAAGACAGGAGACTTAAGCGGGAGTGCGATGGCTGGTACTTGCAGGAATTCAAAGTGAGGAAAGAGGAAGGAGCGGCAGATGAGCGTGACAAATATATGGCTGACAGGACATGAGGTGGGGCTGCCGGAGATGCTGGCCGGGCGTGAACAGCGGGCCGCGGAGCAGGCGGCGGGCAGGGCGGAGCGGCCGGGTACTCTGGTCTGTTTTACGCTGAATATCGCGGGGCCGGTCAAGGTCTTCCCTCTGGCGGAGGAAGTCTTCGTCCAGACCACCGACAGGATCCAGAGTGCTTTGTGGAGACATTCGATCCGGATCCTGGAAAAACGTGTGGAGACATGGTCCTGGGGATGGGAAGCTTACTTCGCAGTGGACGGGGAGGCAGAGACGACGAAACGGGTACTCCTGGAACTGGAAGAGGGAGAGGTCGCCGGCCGACTTTTTGATATCGATGTGCTCCGTCCTGATGGTTCAAAGGTCTCACGGCAGGATATGGGGCTGCCGCCCCGTCCCTGCCTGGTCTGCGGACGGGAGAGCGTGGCCTGCGCCCGCAGCCGGGCTCATACCGTGGAAGAGCTGCAGGATAAGACCGCGCAGCTTCTGCTCGCCTCTCTCCGGCGTGAGAGGATCAGCTCGGAGATGATTGGCCGTCTCTGCCGCCAGGCCATGCTCCTGGAGGTCTACACGACGCCCAAGCCAGGACTGGTGGATCGGAATAACTGCGGCGCTCACCGGGATATGGACCTGGCTCTTTTTGAAAAGAGTACCGCGGTGGTGGAGCCATTCTTCGTGCGCTTTGCGGCACGCCGCCGGGAGCGCTATGAGGAGCCACCGGAGGAAATCCTGCGCTGTATCCGTCCGATCGGACTTGAAGCCGAGGAGGCCATGTTCGCTGCCACTTCAGGTGTCAATACGCACAAGGGGATGATCTTCTCTCTGGGGATCCTGGCGACGGCTACCGGATATTGTCTCGCACAATCCGGGAAGAAGATGCCATCCCTTGGAGGGATTCTTGAGACGGCAGCCCTGATCGCCGCGCCGGCCTGGAAGCGGGATTTCGAGCGGATGCCGGAGGAGGCGCAGCGGACGGCCGGGGAGCGTCAGTATGCCCGGTATGGGATCGGCGGCATCCGGCAGGAGGCGGCGGAGGGCTTCCCCTCGGTGAGGAAATATTCCTGGCCCATTCTCTCGCAGGCACTTCAGGAGGGCATTGACTATAATCAGGCAGGCTCACTGGCTTTGCTGAATCTGATCGCGCATGTGACGGACACCAACATGATCGCCCGTTCTTCCAGAGAGGAGGCGGCACGGCTGCGGGAGGGGGTACAGGCGCTGTTTACCGCACCGGAGGGGGTGCGGAAGAGTCAGGTGCTGGCGCTGGATCAGGAATTCATCCGGCAGAATGTCAGCCCCGGCGGCTGCGCCGATCTGCTGGCGCTGACGTACTATCTCTATGAGGTAGCGTGTCTGTTGTAGGAAAATGACAAGCATGAACAGGAAAGGAGAGCGTGTCGTATGGAGTACAGAAGATTCGGCCAGACCATCGTTGCCCGCATCGATAAGGGCGAGGAGGTCCTCGAACAGGTGAAAACTATTTCGCAGAAAGAGAACATCCGGCTGGCAGGAGTGCAGGCGCTGGGGGCTGTCGGAGAGTTCACAGTGGGAGTCTTTCGCACGAAGGAGAAAAAATACCTGGCGAATGAATTTCGGGGAGATTTTGAAATCGTTTCGCTGACCGGCACAATCAATACGATGGACGGCGAATTCTACTGCCATCTGCATATGAGTGCCGGCAATGAGAAGGGCGAAGTGTTCGGCGGTCATCTGAATCGGGCTGTTGTCAGCGCCACATGCGAGATGCTCATTCAGGTGATCGACGGCACGGTGGACCGGAGCTTCAGCGAGGAGATCGGGCTAAATTTGTTTCGTTTTTAGCTGTTTCACCTTGTATTAGGAATTTTATATAGTGAAAAGATGAAATTATAAGGAAAATAAATGTGATAAACAACCAAAATTCATTGCATTTTTTCCTCTGGATAGCTATAATTGTTTTGGTATGGGACAATGCTCCGGGAAATCGTTTTTTACCCGGGACGGCGGCCCGAGCAAACAACACAATGAGGAGGATATCTCATGGAAGTGAAAGGTACGGCGATGGCCGGGACATTGGAATCCAGTGACGCCCAGGTGACTGTGGAACCCGGCACTGGAATCGAATTGTCCATCGAAAGCAGCGTGATCAACCAGTACGGGAAGGCGATTCGCAAAACTGTGCTGGAGACTCTGGAGCGTCTTGACGCGAAGAATGTCAAGGTTACGATCGTCGATAAGGGCGCCCTGGACTGCACTCTGAAGGCCAGAGTGGAGTGTGCGGTGTACCGCGCATCCGGCTACAGCGAAGATGTGATCTGCGCCGGTGAAAAATTACCGTGGGGAGGTGTCATTCAGTAATGAATCCGAATTTGAACAGATTAAGAAGAAGTATGATGTTCCTGAACGCGCAGAAGCCCAGCCTGATCAAGGATCCTTATATCTATAAGCCGGATTCCATCATGCTGGATCTGGAGGACGCCGTTGCGGAGAACCAGAAGGACGCTGCCCGTTACTCCCTGTATCACGCTCTGAAAGAGATCGACTACCGCGGCGTGGAGCGCGTGGTTCGTATCAATGGTCTGGAGACCGCTCACTGGAAAGAGGATGTGCGTGTCTGCGTAGCCGGCCGCTGCGATGCGATCCGTATCTCCAAGACTGAGAGCGCTGCTGATGTGCTGGCCGTGCAGGCTGAGATGGAGAAGGCCGAGGAGGAGTTCGGCGTGGAGAAGGGAAGCATCCTTCTGATGGCTGCTCTGGAGTCCACCAAGGGTATCCTTAACGCCTACGAGATCTGCACAGCGTCTCCGCTGCTGTTCGGCTGCGCGCTGTCCGGCGGCGACTACACCAAGGACCTGCAGACCAAGATCACCGGAACCGGCGTGGAGCTGGCAGGTGCCAGACAGTCCATGATCATCGCTGCCCGCGCGGCCGGAAAACAGTGCTTTGATACTGTTTTCACCAACCTGGATGACATGGAGGGCTTCCGCAAGGAGGTCGAGATGATCAAGATGATGGGCTACGACGGAAAGTCCATTGTCAACCCCAGACAGATCGCAATTACCCACGAGATCTTCACTCCTTCGGAGAAGGAGATCATCTTCGCGGAGAAGGTTGTAAAGGAAGTCGACGACAAGAAAGCGAAGGGCATTGGTGTGTTCACCGTAGATGGAAAGATGATTGATATCGCGTTCTATCCCGGCGCGAAGAGAACCATCGAGATGGCCAAGGCCGCTGGCGTATATGAGGGGGACTTATAAGATGATTAATAGTGTTGGAAGAGATATCCCGGAAGAAGTTTTGAAGGCGACAGGCATGAAGCCCTTTGCCGGTGCATACGCCCGTCACAATGAAGAGTATACCAAGGCCGCTCCCACTGTGCGTGCGGTCATCGATCCTACTGAGAGTAAGATGGTCGATTCCATCGCTGAGGTGCTGAAGAAGTGCGGCATCAAGGATGGCATGACCATTTCCTTCCACCATCATTTCCGTGAGGGCGATTATGTCGTCAACATGGTTATGGAAGAGATCCATAAGATGGGGATCAAGGACATCACAATCTGTGCCAGCTCCCTGGGTAAGGCGCACAACCCCATCGTTCCCATGATCGAGGACGGCACCATCACCGGTATCCAGTCCTCCGGTGTCCGCGGCAAGATCGGTGAAGCGATTTCCACCGGCAAGCTGCAGGGTCTGGCTATCATGCGTTCCCACGGCGGCCGTGTCCGCGCCATCGAGTCCGGTGACGTGCATATCGACATCGCCTTCATCGGCGCACCGACCTGCGACTGCTACGGCAACATGCGGGCGGTCGGCGGCAAGTCTGACTGCGGCGTGTTGTCCTATGCCTATGCGGATGCTCAGTATGCGGACAAGGTTGTTGCGATCACCGATACGCTGGTTCCCTATCCGAACCTGCCCGCCAGCATCTCCCAGGTGAATGTGGACTATGTGGTGGTTGTGGACGAGATCGGTAATCCCGCGAAGATCGCCACCGGCGCTGCCAAGCCTACCACGGATGTTCGTAAGATCATGATGGCTGACTACTGCACGCAGTTCGTTATCAACACCCCTTACTTCAAGGATGGTTTCTCCTATCAGACCGGCGTGGGCGGAGCGTCCATCGCATCCACCATCTCTCTGGGCAAGATCATGAAGGAGAGAGGCATCAAGATGGGTCTGGGTCTGGGAGGCATCGCGGGACCTATGTGCAACCTGCTGAAGGAAGGCCTGATCGAGAAGCTGGTTGATACTCAGGATTTCGATATGACGGCCATTGAGTCGGTGCGCGACAACCCCAACCACTTTGAAATCACCGCATCCGAGTATGCGAACCCGAGGCACAAGGGCTCTTCCGTCAATCGGCTTGACTTCGTCATCCTGGCTTCTCTGGAGGTTGATGTGAACTTCAACTGCAACGTGGTCGTGGGTTCCGACGGCATGATCACCGGCGCACAGGGCGGTCATCCCGATACCGCGGCCGGCGCGAAGTGCACGATCGTTATCGCACCGCTGCTGCAGGGCCGTATCCCCGCGATCTGCGACGAGTGCACCGCCATCACCACCCCCGGTGAGACGGTCGACGTGGTCATCACCGATTATGGTATCGCTATCAACCCTCGCCGTCAGGATCTGATCGAGTGCATGAAGGACGTGAAGCTGCCTTTCTGCACGATCGAGGAGCTGCGTGACAAGGCTTATGCCATCGTTGGCAAGCCTGAACCCGTCAAGTTCGGTGACCGCGTGGTCGGCGTCATCGAGAGCCGTGACGGCACGATCATCGACGTGGTGCGTGAGATCAAGGACTACGAGTGGGACGATTAATTGTTTCTGCGTAAATAAAACAAAAAACAGGATGGGCTGCCCGGAAGGGCGGCCTGTTTTAAATGCGCAGGGGCGCATAAAGCTGTTTATGCCATACTGTGTTATGGAGTATAAGAGGAATATCGTATGAATAAAACGAATGCAACGAAGGTGCGCCTTCTGTATCTGGGGGCAATGGAATGCGCGAAATACCGGATGATTTGTACGGAAGACCGTGAGGAGAAGATCCGCATCCCGATCACGGCGCTCCTGATTCGCCATCCGGAGCTGGGGAATATCGTTTATGATACGGGAGTGGGGGCAGACTGGCAGGATGTGCTGCCACTGGAGACGCAGCGTAATTTCCCGGTCGTGGACTTTCGCAGTCTTCCTGAAGCTCTGGCAGACGAAGGCTTGACGCCCGGGGACATTTCTCTGGTGATCATGTGTCATCTGCATTTTGATCACGCGGGCGACCTGCGCTGTTTTGCCGGTACACCGGCGGGAGAACACATTCTGGTGGGACGCGCAGAATGGGAACGGGCAGAAGAAGTGGTGCGGACCGGCGTGGGCTCCGGCTATGTAGGTGTGCATTTTCAACATCCGGGGCTGCATTTTGACTTCGTGGAGGAAGACCGTGTACTGGCCGAAGATCTCCGCATCTTTGTGCAGACGAGCCATTCTCCGGCATTGCTGGGACTGGAGATCAGAAGGGCAGGACGGCGGCCGCTCCTGTGCGTCAGCGACGCGGTCTACACGCAGGAGAACTATGAGCGGGAGCTGCCGCCGGACAGCCCCAATCCGGCCAACAATGCCGGTTTCCTTAAGAATCTGCAGCGCCTGAAGGCGCGGCAGCGGGAGACTGACGCCGAGATTCTGTTCGGCCACGACTGGGAGCAGATGGAGGCCTGGCGGAAGCACGCAGGCTTATAGATCGGCAGGCAGCTTCGGAAGATCAGAAAGGGTCGAGACAAACCGAACCGAAGTCTTCGTCAGATCTCCCGGAACATGGCTTCGACATCAGCTTCTGTGGGGACGACGAGGCAGTTGGGAATGTTGCGCTTAGGAGCGGTGACCCGGCTGAAGGCGAGGATTTCCGCTTCGGTGAGAACTTCCTTCTCACCGAGAAAACGGTCAATGAGATCCTGGAATTCCTCCAGGGAGTTCAATGACATGGCCGCGAGGATCTTTTCCACCGGCCCCGGAGCTGTGCGGGCAGTGAAGCGCAGGTAGCCGGGAAGGCAGAGCGCGTTGGCCCGTCCGTGGACGATACCGCGGGAGACTGTCAGGGAATGCCCCATGGCATGGACAACCGTGGTGCTGGTGTGAGCCAGTACCAGGCCGCCGAGGTACGCTCCGTAGAGAAGCTGTTCGCGGTCGCTGTCTGTCAGGCGGAATTCCAGCATCGCCGGGAAGCAGGAAGCAATAGAACGGATTCCTTCCAGGGCGAGGGATGTGATCATGGGATCACCCTTCTGTGAGAGAATCCCCTCGATGGAGTGAGAAAGGGCGTCCAGCGCCGGATAGACGGTATTGTTCCGCCCCAGACTGCATGTATAGCGATAATCCAGGAAGGCCGCCCGCGGGTAGATCAGAGGGGTGGAAATACTGAGTTTGGTCTTCGCCCTTTCGTCGGAAAGAACGGCGTATTCGGACACTTCCGAGCCGGTTCCTGCGGTGGTGGGGATCAGAATGGTGGGCAGAACGTCGTCTGTATAATATTCCGCCTGGAAGAGGTGGTCGTCCGGCAGATCCTGGCGGGCCAGAAGGGAAATACCCTTGGCGGTATCCATGGGGGAGCCGCCGCCGATGGCCACGAGAAAATCATTTCCGTGGGAGCGGGCGAAGGCAGCGCCCTGCCGCACGGAGGCGATCGTAGGGTTTTGCTGTACCTCGTCAAAGATGTCCCAGACGATTCCTGTTGCATCCAGGACATGGGTGACGTCATCCAGCGAGCCGTTGACGCGGGAAGAGTGGCCTGTGACCAGAAGCGCATGGCGACCGCAGCGTGTGAATTCTTCGGGGTGTTTTTCGATGCAATGTACTCCGAAGTAGGCATGTACAGGGTTATAATATGTGAAATCCATGATCTGTTTGTTCCTTTCTGTGAAATCTGAAACATAATATTTTGCGGTATCGTCATAGTATCACAGAATTGTGTGGAAATCCAGAGACATAGACGTGTGTGTAGCTTCATTCAAAGAAACAGATCGTGAAGCGTCAGGAGAACGACTTCTTCCTCCGCAGCCCTTTTCTGTACGGGGGCAGTATAACCGCTTCGGCTGATAAACATAAAATGCTTTTTCATTGATTCCGGAAATGCTTTCGATGCAGTGAGAAGATCTTCATATTCTTCCATGGGCATCGGACGACTGGTGAATTTACATTCGCAGAAGATGCCTTCTGTTTTGTTACTGTTCAGTGCCAGAAGATCGATATCATCCTGCGCCCGCAGAACCGGATTGTTGCCCCACCATTTTCCGATACGGGCAGGGACAAAAGGAAGTTTCCGGCGTTTGGCCTGCCGAACCAGATACTGTCGGCAGATATCCTCGAAAGCCAATCCCATAAAATCAGAAATGTCACTCATGATTTCCCGGGAGGCATCTGCCGGCCCCAGCATCTCATAATAGCTGCGGTTGGTAAAAATATAGCGATACCAGAACCGACAGAAGTGATCGGTCAGAACATATATCGTTTTTCTGCTGTGCTCCGGTTCGCCGCAGGGAATACGTTTCTCGATCAGACGAAGAGTCATGAGTGTCGTGATATATTTGCCGCATTTACTCCTGTCTTCATGAATATAATCGGCAATTTCTGTGATCTTATTGTACCCTTTTGCGATGGCTTCCAGGATGCTGTTGTAGAGACCTGGCTCCCGCAGCTCCATGCGCAGCATCATCATCGGCTCGTCATTCAGAAATGAGCCATTTCTCAGGACTTCTTTTTGTATATTTTCCTCAAGGGAGCGTGTCTCTGAAAAGGCGTTGAGATAGCGGGGAACGCCCCCCAGTATTCCGTAAGCGATCAGTTTTTCTTCTTCCGAATAGCCGGGAAAAAAGAGAGCACTGTCCAGATAGTCGAAGGGGAGTATTTCCATCGTGGCCGTAACACGGCCATACAGAGGACTTTCATATCCCATGATATTGTTAAGCATGAAGCTGATGCTGGAGCCACACAGAATCAGGAACAGATTTATGTCCTTCCAGTGATGGTCGATTTCACGCTGCAGAATACTTTTGACAGAGGGATTTGGACCGGCCATAAACGGGAACTCGTCAATGATCAGGGTCGTCTTTTTGTTACCGGATTTCCTGGTAATATAGGAGAATGCATCTTCCCAGGATGAAAAGGGCGCGATGAACTGCTGATCGAAATACAGTTGGACTGTTTTTGAAAAATCAAACAGATTCAGACTGTCATTTTTTTCCTGAGCAGAATAAAAGATGACAGAATGTCTGTGCGAAAACTCCTGCAGAATGGTCGTTTTGCCGACCCTCCGTCGTCCGTACATAATCAAAAACGAGAAGCCCTCGCTGCGATGCAGCATATTCAGCTGTTCCAGTTCTGACGTGCGTCCGATCATATCGAAAACCTCCTTAAATACAAGAAAGGGCGCAAATTATATACCCATAAGTATTATACTCTTAATTCCGCAAATATACAAGTGATCTGTCTTTAAAGGAATTTTAGATTGATTTGTTAAGTCATCAGGACGTATTTCCTGTAATTTTTAAAGGTTAGCAATAGAAAGGTTTATTTCCAGACGTTGCGTGAACGGGAAAATTTCGTTATAATGATGCCCAGGAGCACGGAATGAGTCGTGGGGCTTATACTCTGTTTGTTCTGTGCCGGGTGGATCAGGAAATATCCACTGATCAGGCAGGCAATAGATTTGTGCCGCCCCATAAAGGGCGGCGGAATGGAGAGCAAGTATGAAATATTTGATTGCATCGGATCTGCATGGGTCGGCGTACTATGCACAGAAGCTGTGGGAGGCGTATGACGCGGAGCAGGCGGACCGGCTGGTTTTCCTGGGAGATATGCTGTACCACGGCCCCCGGAATGATCTGCCGCGGGACTACGATCCCCGGAAAGTGACGGAGATGATGAACGCCCGTAAGCGGGAAATTCTCTGTGTGCGCGGCAACTGTGACGCCGAGGTGGATCAGATGGTGCTGGAATTTCCGGTCATGGCGGATTACGCGATCCTGACACAGCCGCGCAGGGAAGGGGGAGAGACCATGATCTTTGTGACACATGGTCATCTGTTCAATGAGGAACAGCTGCCGATGCTGCAGCACGGCGACATCCTGCTGCACGGCCATACACATGTGCAGGTCTGTGCACCGCGGGAGGATTACATATATATGAACCCCGGATCTCTCGCACTGCCCAAGGACGGGAGCCGGCACGGTTACATGACCGTGGAGAACGGGACATTCCTTTGGAAGGATGTGGATAGCGGCGAGGAACTCCACCGCTATCAGCTGTGAGGTTTGTATGAAGAGATATCACTATTTTCTGTTTGACCTGGATGGGACGCTGACTGAGCCGGAGGAGGGAATCACGAAGAGCGTACAGTATGCGCTGGAGTATTTCGGGATTCACGAGGAGGATCGGGCGAATCTGCGGCGCTTTATCGGTCCGCCGCTGGCGGATTCCTTCCATGATTATTATG
>JAJQDL010000082.1 GCA_021202235.1 Lachnospiraceae bacterium | reverse complement strand
CATGTGTACCTGGGTACACACATGGTAATCAAAACAGCGCGTTCCGCAGTCAACGACGATATTGTCACGTAAGATGCCCTGAAATTCGATCACGTTCTGAGACCCGGCAACTGTGTGCAGACAATCCAGATTCTGTGTAACGATCCCATACAGTTTTCCCTGGCGCTCCAGCTCTGCCAGCTGTTTATGGACCGTGCTCGGACCTTTAACAAAAGTGGCATCCAGAAAAGCATCCTTCATGATCGCATAAAATCGTTCCGGATTCTTGCGGAGATAAGATGCGAAGAAGATACGTCCGGCGTTCATCCGGCCGACACTCTGCTTCAGCCTGCGCATCCCGTAGAGGTAAGAGATTCCCGCGCCGGTTACAGCGACGGTCTTCCGGCTCTGATCCATGTATTCTTTTAACTGTGCATATTCATTTCTCATGTTTCATTCCCTCCGTCATAATGTAATGAGCAGCGCCCGCCGGAGAACGCTTCTCTTCTTCGGTGGGTGCTGCGCCTCCTTAATGTAATTCTAATAGTTACAGTATAGTGCGTCTTAATCGTAATGTCAAGTGTTACATTTGTTTTCTCAGAGTAAATCTGTTATACTTCAGATGGCATTTACGTCGAGAGGAAAAGGTGGTCATATGCGTGTCAGCAAAAAATTCCCTACAGCGGTTCACGCGCTGCTCTATGTCGCGGTCCTGTCTCCCAAACATCGGGTGACCAGTACGCTCGTTTCGGAAAGCACCGGTTCAAACGCCGTCACAATCCGGAATATATTCCTTGATTTATCCAGGAACGGCCTGCTGACGGCATCGGCCGGAAAAAACGGCGGCGTCCATCTTGCCAAAGAACCCGGAGATATCACGCTATGGGATATATACCAGGCCGTGGAGACCCAGGACGTAGAAGAGATTTTCAAGCTCCATGAGACAGACAGCACCTGCCCCGTCGGGAAAAACATCTATCAGCTTCTGTATCCGCATATGCTTGATGCTGTGACTGCCATGAAAGACAGCATGGAGCAGGTGACG
Organism: Lachnospiraceae bacterium; assembly: GCA_021202235.1. Lineage (GTDB taxonomy): Bacteria > Bacillota > Clostridia > Lachnospirales > Lachnospiraceae > UBA3305. The sequence continues at coordinate 3,840 of JAJQDL010000082.1, read as the reverse complement.
CTGGGGACACTGCTGGACGAGCTGCAATCCCTGCTGAAAGACTTCCAGCCGGAAGAAGCGGCAAAATGTATCATGGAACCGCCGGAAGAGGCCCTGTGACCGGTTTATCGCGGCTTCCTTTATGATGGATTCACGTCTTTATCCCACAGCCGGAAGGTCTGCACATAGGTGCAGTCCTTCGGCAGAGACTCATTAAACAGTGCCGTAAACAGACCGACCTTCCCGCAGTGATTGCACTTGCGAAAGCGATCCTCGTAAACTCTGCACAGATGGGTCTTCGTATCCAGATTCTCGCAGGGGCTGCTGTAGTGGATGATGACTTCCCCATCCGGCATGATCGTGCGGGAATAACAGCATTTGCCGCAGCAATTACACAGAGAATCCCAATCCTTTCGCCATTTGAGCCAGGCTCTGAAAATCTGAAGCAGCATTCTGAATACCTCCATACAGCATAAGATTCATTCCTGCCATTGACTGACCATCACGTTTTCTTCTTCCGCACAAACAGCGGCATCACAGCCTTTGCCCCCTTAAACAGCGGCCCCTCAAATTCCCTGGCAACTGCTTTCAGGCTATCCCGTATCGGTAAGCCCTGCGGGCAGTGCTGCTCACATTTTCCGCATTCCCTGCACAGGCCCGCATAGCCGGGCCTGTCGCTCATCAGGGTTCCCATATAATATTGAATCAGTCCCTGACTTTTGCTGATGGAATACCGGGTGTTATAGGCGGTAAAACACGCCGGGATATCCACCCCTGCCGGACAGGGCATACAGTAATGGCACCCTGTACAATGGACCTTATAGGACGCCTTAAAAATATCCCGCACATCCCGGATCACCGCCTGATCGGTCTCAGTCAACATGCGGACAGCAGCCGACTCTGCGATGCAGACGTTATCCTCCAGCTGCTCCGGCTCATTCATCCCGCTCAGGACCACCGTAACCTCCGGCTGGTCGTACAGCCACCGGAATCCCCATGCCGCCGGAGACAAGGTCGGGTCAGCTTCTTTGAAGCGTTCCACGGCGGCCTTCGGCAGATTTTTCGCCAATTTACCGCCCAAAAGGGGCTCCATGATCATGATCGGCATCCCCTTCGCCGCCGCCGCTTTCAGCCCTATGACGCCTGCCTGGTAGTTTTCATCCGAATAATTATACTGAATCTGGCAGAAATCCCAGTCATACGCATCCAGCAGCGCCAGGAATTCCTCCTGCGCCCCGTGAAAAGAAAAGCCAAAGTTCCGGATCTGTCCGGCCCTCTTCTTCTCCGCCACCCACTCTTTAATTCCCCAGTCGCACAGCGTATTCCAGGTTTTCATATCTCCCAGCATATGCAGCAGATAATAATCAATATGGTCCGTCTGCAAATGCTCCAGATGCTTCTCAAAATATTTGTCCAGATCCTCCGCCCTGCGGCACAGGATGAGAGGCATCTTCGTGGCAAGATAAACCTGATCGCGCAGGTCATGTTTTTTCAGGACGCTGCCCAGGATCTCCTCGCTGCCCGTGTAAATATAAGCTGTATCAAAATAATTTATGCCCTGTTCAACCGCAGAGACAATCAACTGCTCCACCTTTTTGGTATCAAAACGCCCGGCGAAGGAGGTCACGATACTGTCCCCGGCGAAGCGCATACAGCCAAACCCGAGGACGGAGAGCCTGTCTCCGTTTCTGGGATTGATCCTATACTTCACCGCCATCCCCTCCTACATGCATTTCCGACCGCACCATCTCCTTCAGAGTCACGTTCGGATTTCGATAGCGTCTGCGTTTCTTCGGCACATTGGGGTGGCGGATCGCCCGCTTCGGGCACCACATAATACAGGCCATGCACTGCTGGCAGTCATGGCCCCAGACCACACCGGCCTCCGTCAGGTGGATATTGCCGTTTTTGCAGATCTTCTCACAGATGCCGCACTTTGTGCAGGCCTCCGATGTATAAAAACCGCCCTCCACGCTGTCCCGGTCAACGCCCAGCCAGCCGTTGAAGGTCTTTGAGACCCAGGCAAGAGCTTTCCGGTTCAGCCCCCGCCGGTTTCTGGTGGGGGCACCCGATTTGATCTTTCCCGCGATTCTGCCGCTGGCTTTCACCTCATGATTCAGATAAATCCGGTCCGCCCAGTTCGGCAGGGGAGAAAAGCCCACGATATGGTTGGGCGGCATCGGCAGCATGAAAGTCTGAACCGGGAAATCCGTCTTCGGCTGCAATATTTTCTTTAAGTCAATACAGACATAACCGTCATAGCCGCCGCAGGTGGCGATGATAAAGACCTTCTGCCGTCTGGAGCAGCGGAGCTTCTCGCAGACCTCCTTCACCACTCTCGGCGGGCGGACAAACCAGGTAGCGGTCACGATGCCGATCCGCGCATAGTCTGAGGGAACCTCCGGGTCATTCCGCAGGGTGTAGACAGATAAAAGTGTTGTATGCCCCAGCTTCTCGCCAATGTGCTTTGCCACAGAGAGGCTGTTCCCGGAGCCGGAATAATAATAGATGACAGTTTTTTCGGCCATATTCTCTCCTCCTAATTTAACATTTTATGATGCCTGCGTCATATCCATGAAACCCTTCCCGGCCCTTCCGTCACTTCTTCCAGAAAGAAGGATACTTCTCGTAATACTTGGCGTCCGCAAAGGCAAACACGCCCTTATCCTGCTTATACACCCACTTTTTCAGCGGGGTCTCTGTCAGGACGATGCAGATCAGCATCATGATGATGAATAAGATGATCGCCCAAAGCCAGTCACTGCCGGTGACATTTTCCAGATGCGCGACGATATAGACTCCTGCGGGCAGGAACATCATCCAGGAGGTGGCAAAGCCAGGATGGTAAATGGTCCTCTTGCCGTCCTTTCTCAGCCAGAAATACGTGAGGGTCCCGCCGCCGGTATGAGCCAGCACTTCGATGAAGCACAGCAGCATCATGCACAGAGCCGTGGCGTTCGACAGACCGGTAAAGAAGCTGAGCACCAGATAGACCAGCGGGATCCACTGCAGGCCCACGTTGGTGATCATATCCGTCAGACGGCTCATGGGGAACCGGTCAATCTGCTGCTTTTCGGCCTCCTTTGGTCCCAACAGAACATTATAGAAGATATGAAGCCCACCGGGGAATTTCCACTCCTCCAGCACATGGAAGGGCATGATCATCGCCACGAACACCGCGCCCTGTGCACCCAGGAGCATTTTGTCCCAGAAGATGGCGGACAGTACGCCAGTGACGACGCCCGTCACACAAAGAAAAATGATCCAATTAATATCACACCATGTATCCAGCTTTTTCACCATTGTCAGTTGTCCTCCTTTGCCGTCTTTGCGGCCTGCGCTGTCAAGCAGCACTTCCGTCACTTCGTGCCTCCCTGCGCCGCTTTCCGCTCTTCCCACAGCGCCTCGACGTGTTCTTTGTTGTAACCGTACAGTTCCCGGTCCTCAAAGGGATAGGGAGAATTCTTATCCTTCATCACCAGAATAGGAACGATAAAGGTGAGAATCAGCATAAGGATCGAACCGGGGATGCCCCACCAGAGCTGCCCCGCCTTCTCCGGAAGATATGTACAGACATACCAGATATAGTAAATCGCCACCGGCGTCTGCAGGATCGCTGTAGATGCCAGACCAGGGTTGTACTTACTTTTCAGCCGTACATTCATGACGATGCCATGTCCCGGCAGCTGCCACACGCCGGCCAGCACCTGGCTGGCTCCCATCCAGACGAGCCCCGGGAAACAGATCGGGATGAGGTAGCTCAGATAGCAGAAAATGACGTTGCTCAGGAAACTTTGCCTTGCATTCAGCGGATAGCGCTCCGGGTGCTCCGTCTCTCCCAGCCCGGCCATGTTGGAGATC
>JAJQDL010000117.1:501-4913 GCA_021202235.1 Lachnospiraceae bacterium | reverse complement strand
GCCGCGGCCGGGTGCAGCTGAACCTTCGCCGCTGCCTTTTCTTTTATCCTACGCTGCCTGCGTCAACGTTCCGGCACATGCTCAGATACAACACATACTGCCGCTGATTATTTATTTCAGACTTTCATGCCTGCTTCGCGGGCGCCATCATAAGTGAAAAGCGCTTACTCTTCAGCTGTCTTCCGGATGTCGAAGATACGGATGTCCACGCCGCCTTCGCGTGAATGGCCCTCCGCACGAAAATGCGCCCCGTGCAGGTAGTCCGCCAGCGCCTCGCTGTCTGTCATAAAAGTCGGCTGGGCTTCGAAGGGACGAGGAGAATGATCGCGCTCAAAATAGCCGTTGTTGTCCACGAAGAGGTGGCATTTGGCGCCGGTGTAATCGGTTCCCTCGAACATATAGCGGGCGCACATATGGCGGATGCCCGCTGCGTTGGTCACCTGGATGTCCGCCGCACCGGGAAGGATCTCCCCGGAGAAGAGCTCCGACTCCACCGAACCGGTGAAGGGGATGATCGTCACGCGGCCATTCGACGCTTCCATACGGGAGATCTTCTCCGGTTCGATCGCGATGTTGAATTCCATGATCATTTTGTCATTTTGTCTGTCGTTCATGTTCTTTTTCCTTTCTCCGAGCCCTGCTCAGAACGCATGAATAAAACTACCTTTTTTCTTATCCTAATGAATCTCTAATCTTTCTCCTGTACTCTATAGGTACAACAAAAACAAGAAACAAAAACTAAGTAAGGAGGACACCCCATGAAAAACGCAGAAATGACAGCTACCCGTAAGTTTTTGAGCAGCCTGGCGCTTCTCACGCTTTTCGTCACCATTTTGATCGCAGGCAGCACGCAGGCCCTGGCCGCCAACAAGACCAAACCCACCAAGCTCTCCGCCACTTCCAAGAGCATCACCACCTACGTGGGAACCGAGTTTGATCTGAAGGTCAAGATGACCCCGACCAACGCCAACGACAACTACCTGACATGGTCTGTCATCTCCGGCAAGAGTTATGTAAAGATCATCGACGACGATGTGAACGACGATGATATCGAACTGAAGGCCGTCAAGGCAGGAACCGCCAAGGTCCGCTGCCGGGTTCGCGGCACCTCCATCAAGTGCACCTTCACCATCAAAGTCAAGGCCGCCACCAACAAGATTACGGCCAAGAGCGCCACGACTCAGTCCGTGGAGGTTGGCGACGAGTTCGAGCTGGAGGTCAACAAGTACTCCGGACTCAAGGACCGCTACCTGAAGTGGTCCATCGCCGATACCAGCATCGTCCGCTTCGAAGACAGCGATGAGAAGACCGGCGACGACGTGGAATTCGTAGCAAAGAAGGCCGGTACCACGACGATCACCTGCAAGAACACCAAGACCAGTCAGAAGATCAAATTTACCGTGACGGTCACCAAGGCTTCCACGACCATCAAGGCCAGGAGCGCCACGACCCAAACGGTCGCCGTCAAAGATGATTTCGAACTGGAGGTCAAGAAGTATTCCGGACTCAAGGATCGCTACCTGAAGTGGTCCATCGCCGACACCAGCATCGTCCGTTTCGAAGAGAGCGACGAGACCACCGGCGACGAGGTGGAGTTCTACGCGAAGAAGACCGGTACCACGACGATCACCTGCACCAATACTCAGACCAATCAGACCATTACTTTCACAATCAAGGTCGTCAAATAAGGTCAGAGCCTCCCCTCCTCTGCCCCCCGGCATGCGCCGGGGGCTTTTTTCATCCTGGGAAGTTCTCTATTCTTTTCCGGATAAGAAGCCTCCGGCGGATGCGCAAAGCGCATTCTTTTTTATGCCTCCAGGGCGGCAAAGAACATCTCGTAGAAGTCGTCCTCTCCTTCGAGCTTCGGTGAATTCTCCCCGCCGCCGTTCGTGCTGCGGCGGTCCGAGGCATTGAATGCCGCCGCGGCCATGATGAGATCCTTCGGGGTGATCTCTTCGGCGAGGGCCTGAGATTTCTTACAGAACGCCGCGTAGGCATCCGGCTCCTGCCGCGTGGCGAGCAGTTCCTCCCGCAGCGCCGGGTCCTGCAAGGCCCGGTGCTGCAGCTCCTCCAATCGTTCGACCGTCGTCATGACGAATCCCTCCTCTTTTGTATCCGGCTGCCAGGTGCTCAGACGAACTGTTCCAGTTCATCGAGGAAATCCTCTTCGGTCTGCAGCAGCTTCTCCGCCAGCTTCCGGCTTTCCTGCGAAGCATCCTCCAGGCGGTTTTTCTGTTCGCTGATACTTTTGATCCCCATACTGCAGCCATCCATCATCACCCGGGCAACCTGGCGGTTGTCGTCCTTCATCTTCATTTTCACTTCCGTCGTTAGCCAGGAAAAGGCTGTGGCAACGGGATGCGGTTCCTTCTCCGGATGCCCCGCCTGATGCAGCAGTTTCTCCGTCTCCTGCTCCAGCTCCGCATGCTTCTGCCGACAGGAAGAGATCACCTGTCCCAGCTGTTCGTCCCGCACGTACTCTCTCACCTGATCCATGCTCTGAATCGCCATCTTGCAGCCGGAATTGCATTCCTCCAGCAATGTTTTCGTGGAATTGTCCATGTCATAACCCTCACTTTCAGACAAAACGCTGCTGTGCCGTCCTCTTCTGAACGATCATATACACCATTTCTACAGTGAACGGCAAGTCTCTTTGTTGTTCACTATAGTATCCACGAAAAACAAAAATCTATGCAGCCAAAGGCTTCCGTCATCCGATAAGGCTCATATCCTGCAAAGGAACCGGTCTCACAGCGTCTCCCAGATTCCCGGCAGCTCGTCCAGCCGGGCGATCTCCCAGTCCACATGGGCGCCGACTGTATTCTCCTTTCCCGCCGGATTGAACCAGCAGGTGCGGATCCCGGCGTTATTTCCGCCGCGGATGTCCGAGGTCAGGCTGTCGCCCACGATGACTGTCTCCTCCCGGGAGAATTCCGGAATCCTGGCAAAGCAAAAGTCAAAGAAAGCCCGGTCAGGCTTGTTGTGGCCGATCTCCTGCGAGATGAAAATCTCCCGGAAATATCTCTCCAGCCCCGCGCTGGCGATACGGCTTCTCTGCACCCGGGCCGTACCGTTGGAGACCAGGTACAGACGGTAGACCGGAGCGAGACGATCGAGCAAGGCCTCCGCCCCCTCGATGTAATAGTGCCCTTCTCCCAGAAATCCCTCGTAAGCATCCCGCATGGCCTCCTGTGGCGCGTCGATGCCGAACTCCCGAAAAAGGATCCCAAACCGCCCCAGCGTCACCTCGTCGCGGGTGATCTCGCCCAGCTCCAGACGCTTCCACTGACTGTCGTTGATCACGCTGTAACGCGCCGTGATCTCCTCCGTCGCCGCAACGCCCAGAGACGTAAGCGCGCGGCGCAGGGCAATGGCCTCCGCCCGGTGAAAATCAAACAGTGTCTCATCCAGATCAAATAACAGATTCCGTATCACCATGTCCTCCTAGCAAAGCTGCTCCAGAAGGGAGGTTCCGATGGTTCCCTCCGGCATTTCCAGACCGAAATTCTCCACCACCGTGGCGCCGATCACCGCGAAGGTATCCTGTTCCGGCAGTGCGCCCGCGCCCTTCATCGAAGGCGAGTAGCACAGGAGCGGCACCTTCTCCCGCGTATGATCGGTTCCTTTATAGGTAGGATCATTTCCGTGGTCAGCTGTCAGCATCAGCAGATCGTCCTCGCGGAGAAGCGGCAGAAGCTCGCCGAGCTTCTTATCAAAGCGCTCAATTTCCTCGCCGTAGCCCTGCGGATTCCGGCGGTGCCCCCACAGCGCGTCGAAATCCACCAGATTCACGAAGCAAAAGCCGTGGAAATCCTCCCGTGCGGTATCAATCGTCTGCTCCATGCCGTGTACCGAGCTCTTCGACTTCAGCGCCCGGGTGATGCCCTCCCCGTCGAAGATATCGCGGATCTTGCCGATGGAGATCACGTCCAGTCCCGCTGCCTTCAGCGCGTCCAGCGCGGTGGGACCGAAGGGCTTCAGGGCATAGTCGTGACGGTTACTGGTACGGACGAATTCGCCCTTCTTCTTTCCTACATAGGGGCGGGCGATGACGCGCCCCACCTTCCACTCGTCCCGCAGCGTCAGTTCGCGGGCGATCTCGCAGCAGCGATAAAGCTCCTGCAGGTCGAAGGTCTCCTCATTTCCGCAGATCTGCAGCACCGAATCAGCCGAGGTGTAGACGATCATATGCCCTGTGGCGATCTCCTCCTCCGCCAACTCATCGAGGATCACGGTGCCGCTGGCGCTCTTATTGCCGATGACCTTGTGCCCGGTCCGCTCCTCCAGCTCCCGGATCAGCTCCGGCGGAAATCCGGTCTCCGTGAAGGTCTGGAAGGGCGTCCGGCTCTCCAGACCCATCATCTCCCAATGGCCTGTCTTAGTGTCCTTGGCGGCGCTGCGCGCGGTGCGCG
>JAJQDL010000117.1:0-491 GCA_021202235.1 Lachnospiraceae bacterium | reverse complement strand
CCCGCACCCCATGGCCTGGCATGGGCGCCATGCCCTCGCGGCGCTCATTGACCTTCGCGAAATACCCCAGCGGCTGCGCCGCCGGCAGCACCTGCCGCAGCGGGCAGAGATTCGCCAGCCCCAGCCGCTGCAGATGAGGGATATCCAGGTGCTCCACCGTTTCGGAAATGTGTCCCAGAGTATTCACGCCGATATCTCCGAATTCTTCTGAGTCCGCCATGGCTCCGATGCCCAGGGAATCCAGGACAACGACAAAGATCCGCTTATATTTCTGATTTGACATATATTGCCTCCTCTCTCCGCCCGACGGGCGGGGAGTTATATTTATATGATACGACGAATTACCTCAAAGAACGCCCTGCGGGTGTCCGCGCTGACACGCTGCCATGCATAAGTTCGATCACGAAAATCGAAGATTTTCTCCCTCAGTGCGCCTTTGGTGTATCTTATTTATCTCGCATCTCCGTTTAATGCCTTTATCATCATGATAC
>JAJQDL010000161.1 GCA_021202235.1 Lachnospiraceae bacterium | reverse complement strand
GCCGGAAACATCGAGTACTGGGTCGATGAGATTAGCGGAAAGTACTACTCCGACAGCACAGCGACGACGGAGATATCCTCCTCCGATGTGACCCTCGCGAAGAAGACCGCAGCGTCCGATCACAGCTGGGGCAGCCCGGTCTGGACCTGGAGCAGCACGAAGAAGTCTGCAAAAGTCACTCTCACCTGCTCGGTCTGCGGCAAGACGAAGACCGTGAAGGCGACCGTCACCTGCACCGAAGGCACCGATTACAACACCTACAAGGCCGTCGCCGAGTACAACGGCAAGAAGTACACCGACAAGCAGAAGGTGGAAGTCGACAAGGTCTGGGAGGATGTCGTATTCATCCTCAAGGGAACAGCCACGAAGACCACAAATAAGCTGACGTGGACGAAGATCCCCGGAGCAGACGGATATGTCATCTATGCAGCCAAGTGTGGCAGTGACACCTATAAGAAAGTAAAGACCATCACGAGCGGCTCAACGACCAGTTGGACGAGAAAGAACCTGAAAGCGAACAACTGCTATAAGTACTATGTCAAAGCCTACCGGCTGGTGAACGGCAAGAAGACGGTCATCAAGAAGACCTATCTGATTCATCTGGCAACGAAGGGCGGCAAGTACACCAATGTGACAAAGGTGAAGATCACGAACGTCACAGACAGTAAGCTGTCCCTGAAGGTTGGCAAGACGAAGACGCTGAAGGTCAAGACTACCCTCGCCGAGAAGAACAAGATTCTCCGGAAGCATATGGATGTACTCACCTACACCAGCACTGATACAAGCATTGCGACCGTATCGTCCAAGGGCAAGATCAAGGCCAAAAAGAAGGGCACCTGCTACATCTACGTAAGAGCCGCAAGCGGCTACTACGCGAAAGTCAAGGTAACTGTAAAGTAATGCATTTCCATGAAAGAGAGCCGCGGTCATATCTGATATGGCCGCGGCTCCTCTAATCGAGTAGGAAGCCGTATTCTCGCCTCTTACTCGCCTGTGCGGGCTTGCACCGGCGCCAGCCAGAAAATTTTCTTACGCAGTCCTGCGCATAAGCAAAAACGACTGTCCACGCATTTCTGCACAAACAGTCGTTTTTTCTATGCATGCAATAACACTGCACTTTCAGGCCGCAAAACATTCGGTTCTCACTCCAGAACCTTCCTCAGATCTGAGAACCGCTCCAGCTTCCAGCGCACCTGCGGATGTGTCGCAGCCTCGCCGATGCCCGCGCCGTCAAATCCACCGGCCACGGCCGCATCGATGCCCGCCAGGGCGTCCTCCACCACCAGGCAGTCCGCCGGTGCGAGTCCGAGAAACTCCGCGCCCTTTAAGAACACCTCGGGATCGGGCTTGGAGTGAGAGATGTTGGTTCCATCGCTGATGGCATCGAAGTAGTCTCCCAGACCGATGCACCCGAGAATGCGCTTCGCGTTCTTGCTGGAGGAACCGATGGCCAGCTTCGTCCCGGCCGCCCGCAGCGTATCCAGTGTCTCCTTCACCTCGGGCGAGAGATCCGCCGGTGACATCTGCTTTAACATCTCGATATACATTCCGTTCTTTTTCTCCGCCATTGCGACCTTCTCTTCCTGGGTATACGTCTTCTCACTCTTCTCCAGGATGATATCCATGCAGGCCATCCGGCTCACGCCGCGCAGGCGGTTATTGATGGTCTCATCGAAATACACGCCGATCTCGTCAGCCAGCGCCTTCCATGCCTGGTAGTGATACTGATCGGTAAAGCAGATCACTCCGTCCAGATCAAAAATAATCCCCTTGTATCGCATTTCCACTGTATTTTCCTTTCGCGTATACTTGCCGCGCTCTGAGCAAACGGGCATGTCCGCACCCGCGAACACACCCGCACATTTCTTATAGCCCCCGGCGACAACGGCATTTTAGTACCGATCCCCGGATTTGTCAACACACAATCGCCCGCGCTGTCTCCCCGGCGCGCAGCACGAAGTTCTCCTCGCCGAGCGCCACGGTCAGCGCGCCCGCATTCTCCGCATCCGCTTCGACCGTGATCTCTTCGTTTGTCAGAGTGACCTGATAGCCCTGGCCGTGCCAGATGCAGTGGAAGCTGACCTCCTCCCACCAGGGGATGAAGTGCGGCGTGAAGCTCACGCGCGCCTCCTCCATGCGCATCCCGGCCACGCCGCGGACCACGGCCATCCAGGCGCCGGTGGCGCAGCCGGAGTGCACGCCGTTCTCCGTGCCGCCGTGCATGTTTTTGAGATCCATCTCTGCGGTCTCCATCAGGTACCCGTAGGTGCTCTCCGGCATATCCATATCCGCGAAGCAGATGGAATGCACACAGTAGGACAGCGAGGACGCCGCCTCGCACCGTCCCTGATAGTAGTCCAGGTTGCGGCGGTAGACCTTCTGCGACAGAGGCAGGTTCTGGTAGGCGAACAGCATCAGCACGTCGGGCTGCTTGATGACCTGACTCTTGTTGTAGAGTCCGGCCTGCTTCATCTGCGTATAGCCGCTCTTGCTGCCGCCCTGCACCTCAAGCTCCCGGGAGAGATCGAAATACCCGTCAAACTGCGGGATCATCCCGGTCTTCGAATCGAGCGGCAGATAGAGCTTCTCCGCCACCTCCCGCATCCGGAAGGCGTCCTCCTCGGTGAAGACCATCTTCTCCTTCAGCGCATCCAGCTCCGCCCCGTAGCGCTCTATCAGCTGCAGCGTCCCGGCCAGCACATGCTGCACACTGTAATTGGTATAGGCGTTGTTATCGACATACGGATGATGCTCATCCGTGCCGGTCACCTGAAGGATCTCATAGCGTCCCCGCTCCTCGTTCCAGCTCACCCGGGACACCCAGTAGCGGCAGACATCCATCAGTATTTCCATACCGTAGGCTTTGATAAATGCATCGTCCCCGGTGCAGGTATAGTAGTTCAGCACCGAGAGCGCCACGTCGGAGACACAGTGAATCTGCATGAACGGATGCCGCACATCAATCCACACAGTCTCCTCACCGGTCACGCCGGTGGTGAATGGGAAGCGCGCCCCCTGATATCCCTCCTGCGCCGCCAGCTCCCGGGCCTCTTTCAGATGGGAATAACGGAATAGGATGTTGTTGCGGCTGTACTCCGGCATCGTCTGCTGGAAGACCGGCGCCTGGAAGATCTCCGCGTCCCACCAGACGAAGTCGTTGTAGGTCTCCCCGGTCAGCCCCTTGGCTGAAAAGCTGTGCACATAGTCGTTGCGCGCCAGCGAGAGCAGCGTATGATAATTGCTGAAACGGATCGCCCGGTCGGCGGTCTCATCTCCTTCAATGCGAACCTCCAGCTTCGCCGCCAGCTCCTGATAAACTTTTGAATGCCGCTCATATTCCCGGTCGTAGCTGTCGTCCCCGAAGGTAGCCAGATAACGGCGGATGCACCCCTGCAGCGAGTCCTCCTGCCGCAGCAGCTCCGAACCGCTGAGAATCTTCCCCTCCTCGGTGTCCCGGCTGGTCACGGTCGCCGTCAGCTTCTCGAGCGTGTAGACCTGATTCTGCTGCGCCTCGAAGGAAATACCCTGCGCGAGGATGCCGTCGCGGTCGATGTTCTCCCAGCGGGCTTCCGCGCCCTCGAAGGTATGGGAAACGCCGGTGATGGCGTGAAAACCGTATTTCGGTCCCACGATCTTCTCCTGCCACAGGGTCTGGCCGCGGAACCCGGCCGCCGCCCGCTTCTGCGGAATCTGTCCGTTCGATTTCGTGCGCAGATCCAGACCGCTTAATATCCGCACCGTACCGGAATAATTAAGCGGCTCAATGGAAGCCCGCAGGCAGTAGACATGGTCGTCCGCGAAGCTCGCGAACCGCTCGAAGGTCAGGCGGCTGCGTTGCCCCTTGCCGTTCTCCCAAACCACCTCGCGGTGCAGCGTCTCATCGGAGAGATCGAGCCACCGTTTCCAGGAAACGACGGTTCCCTCCCACGGATAGAAGGTCTCCCCGCCGATCTCGAAGCGGATCAGCAGCAGATCGAGCAGGTTGATGGCGCGTTCCTGCTTCTCGAACTGCTTCAGGCGCTCCTCCTCAACGTAGTATTTCTTCATATACATATTGTCGCACATGGTGAGGCGCACTTCCACCACCTCATCCATAACGCCGCGGACGAGCATCCCCTGGATGCCCAGACTGCCGTATTCCTCGAGGCTGGCGCGGATGCCCATGTAGCCGTTGCCGGTGGTCAGGAGCGTGGCCACGTTCGCCTCATGGAGCAGACTGTATTCCCGCTCCATGAGGATATGATCATTTTCAAAATTCAGACCCGCATAGCTCATTTTCCCTCTCCTTTCCGCCGGCCGGCGCGCAGGGCAAAGGCTGCCTTCCCGGTCAGCACGCAGTCCTCTCCGGCCACCGTCAGGCTCACCGGCGCGGTTCCTGTGAGATTTTCAATGACGATCTCGCTTCCTGTCACCTCCACGGCCAGCTTCTGCCCCTTCCAGAGAATCGTGTAGGACAGACGCTCCCAGGCCGCCGGAAGCAGCGGGTCGATGCGCAGCTTCCCGCCGAGCATCCGCACGCCGCCGAAGCCGTAGACGACGCACTGCCAGGTGCCGCCGAAGGAGGCGGCGTGGATTCCCGCATTGGAGGAACCCATGAACGGGCCGAGGTCAATCATCGAGGCCTTCTGATAGAGGTCATAGGCCATTTCCGGCTCTCCCATATCGCAGGCGAGCACCGCATGCGTCGAGAGAGAAAGCGAAGAATCGTGAATCGTGCGCTGCTCATAATATTTCCAGGTGGCCGCTTTGACCTCCGGCGAGAAACGGTCCTCGAGGAGGAAGAACAGCACCAGCACGTCCGCCTGCTTGGAGACCTGGATCTGGTTGATCTGCTCCAGGTTGTAGTCCCGGGTGATGCCGCCCACATGCTCCTGCTGCTTATATTTCGTCAGATCGATGTCGCGGCAGCTGAGATAG
>JAJQDL010000045.1 GCA_021202235.1 Lachnospiraceae bacterium | reverse complement strand
TCCGCTTTGAAGGAAAGGTCCGCATGGCGAACGCGCTGGAGGGAATCGAGAACCTGAAGCAGAACGTGGATACCCTTATAGTAATCCCTTTTGCCAAGCTTCTGTAGATCGGGGATCGGCGCACGACGATGCCTGAAGCTCTGAAGAAGGCCGATGAGGTGCTGCAGCAGGCAGTACAGGGGATCACAGATCTGATCAATGTCCCCGCTCTGATCAATCTGGATTTCGCGGATGTACAGACTGTCATGACCGACAAGGGCATCGCTCATATCGGTATTGGTTCCGCCAAGGGCGATGACAAGGCTCTGGAGGCTGTAAAGCAGGCAGTGTCCAGCCCGCTTCTGGAGACCAGCATCGCAGGCGCCAGCCATGTCATCATCAACGTGTCCGGCGATATCGGTCTTATCGAGGCCAACGAGGCTGCCAGCTATGTGCAGGAGCTGGCCGGCGAGGAGGCTAACATCATCTTTGGTGCCCGTTTTGACGAAAATGTACAGGATGAGGCGACCATCACGGTGATCGCGACCGGTCTGGAGGAAGTGAACGGAGATGTGGCGAATCCTGCCTATGTTTCCCGCAATACAGCGCCCCGGAAGGCTGCCGCGCCTCTGGCGAGGGAAGAAGCAGCCGCTGCTCCCACCCCGGTGCGTGAGGAAGCTCCGGTTCCCACCTTTACGCCCCGCAAGCCTCTCCGCGTTCCGGAATCCAAGGTGCAGGAGAAGACCATTAATATCCCTGATTTCCTGAAGCACTGACAGCTGTCGAAAATCCGAATAAGTCAACGATATAAAAGAGGCCATCGGCCTCTTTTTTTGACAGTTTTTTTAAATGCTCTCTGTTACAATACAGACATGCACAGAATCGTTTATCCGGATCTCTTCTTCCTGCTGCAGCTGTTCCTGAACTATGAGATCCTGCGGTGGGAGGGACGGTGGCTTCGCAGAAAGCCGGGGAGATACGGCCTGTTGGCGGGCGCCTGCGTTGGCAGCGCCGGGATCTGTTTCCTGGCTTTTGGTTCGTTTCGGGTACCTGTGAAACAGATCCTGATTTTTCTTCTCTCGTTTCTGCTCCAGAAGGTCGTCTTTCCGGAAGTGAAGGGAAGGGAATGGCTGCTGCGTACGGTTGTTTTCTGGGTGATGTCTTTTCTCTTTTCCGGTCTCCTGAATTTTCTGGTGGAGAATACCTGGATGAACGCCTTCCTGCGAAGCAGGCAGGTGTCTTCACAGGGAGAAGAAGTCAGTCTGACAGCGCTTTCCCGGATAGCGGGGCGTGTGCTGTTTTTATGTGCCGCCGTCATCGCCGCAGGCCGGGTACTCTGTGTTCTGGAAGGTGTCCGTGGCCGTCCGACGGACCGGTTCGTACCGGTCACTTTGATTTGGAGTCACAAAGAGCGAACCGTCACAGGGCTGGTAGATACGGGAAATACTCTGCGGGCTCCCTGGAACGGACAGCCTGTACATATCCTGAGCCGGAGCGCCTGGAGAGATCTGGAGCAGATTCCCGCATCACAGGTCCGCTTCGTACCCTATCGCTCTGTGGGACGCGCAGAGGGCGTTCTTCCCGCGGTGACTCTCGACGGCATGAAGGTTGGTGAGGATATGTATCTGGAGAAACCGGTCGTGGCGATCTCGCGTGACCCGATCTGCCGGGGAGACCGGTATCAGATGATTGTTTCAGAGGAGGGCTTGAGAGAATGAGAGGAAAAGGAATGCGGCAGATTGTGGGGGAGCGGCACCGGGCGCCGGTGTTTACCCGTTTGTTCTTTCCGGTGGGAGGGGAGATTCACTATATTGGTGGGAATGACATCCTGCCGGAACCTCTGTCGCCGGAGGAGGAGCGGGAGACGCTGACACAGATGATCCGCGACCATTCGGAACGGGCGAAGTCCTGCCTTATCGAACACAACCTGCGCCTGGTGGTCTATATCGCCAGAA
The DNA here is from genome assembly GCA_021202235.1 of Lachnospiraceae bacterium. Lineage (GTDB taxonomy): Bacteria > Bacillota > Clostridia > Lachnospirales > Lachnospiraceae > UBA3305. Next base: position 3,122 of record JAJQDL010000045.1, on the reverse strand, counting down.
AATTCGACAACACGGGAATCGGCGTAGAGGATCTGATCTCAATCGGGACGATCGGCCTGATCAAGGCGGTCAATACCTACAATCCGGATAAGAAGATTAAGCTGGCCACCTATGCCTCCCGCTGTATCGAGAATGAGATCCTCATGTATCTGCGGAAGAACAGCAAGACAAAGATGGAGGTATCTATCGATGAGCCTCTGAATGTGGACTGGGATGGAAATGAACTGCTTCTTTCTGATATCCTGGGAACTGACGAGGATGTCATCACCAAAAATATGGAGGATGAGGTGGAGCTCTGCCTTCTCAATGACGCGCTCCTGTCTCTGGCGCCCCGGGAGCGAACCATCATCGAGATGCGTTTCGGACTGGATAACCGGGAGGGCAATGAGATGACCCAGAAGGAGGTGGCGGATGTGCTGGGCATCTCACAATCCTACATATCGCGGCTGGAAAAAAAGATCATAAAAAGGCTGAAAAAGGAAATTGTCCGCTTCGTTTGAACCGAATAATCTGTTTCCAATCCGTGAAAGCTATAGTAATGAAAGTGAACAGCAAAGGAATGCTGTCATGTTCATTATAAAGCAAGAGAAAAAGAAGAGGAGAGTGGCTATGGCAGTATACAAGGTGGACATCTGTGGTATCAATACATCAAAGCTTCCCCTGCTGAAGAACGAAGAGAAGGAAGAACTCTTCCGGCGTATCCGGGAGGGAGACCGGGAGGCACGTGAAACCTATATCAAGGGAAATCTGCGTCTGGTGCTCAGTATCGTCCAGCGTTTTGCCGGAAACGGCAACAATCTGGACGATCTGTTTCAGATCGGCTGTGTAGGCCTGATCAAAGCCATCGATAATTTCGACCTGAGTCAGAATGTCCGTTTTTCGACGTACGCCGTCCCAATGAAGAGGGGAGGTGGAAATGAGGGGGTACCGGCAGGAGAGTCAGGACGGTTCGCGGCAGTAAACCGGGTGACGAGGAGACTTTTTTCGGACAGAAAAGGGACGGCGATCTGATGCCGTCCCTTTTCTTCCTGTATAAAGCGGAAAACCCTTATTCTTTCTCGCGGATTTCACCGCTGCGATAAGCGGCCAACAGTGCCTTCAGTTCCGCCAGTCTCTGACGGATCCGGGTTCCGTCATCTGTCTCGCGGACAGACTGCCGGTGACCTACTTCCTCAACCAGATAGGTCTCGGAGCGGATGTCGCTGCCGGTGCGGATGGCGTCCTCCGTAGAGGTGAAGGGTTCATGGTACACAAGCTTCAACCCATAGGAGTTGGAGATCAGCGTGTAGCCGGCGATGCCGGTGGTCTTCTGATATGCCCGGGAGAAGCCGCCGTCGATCAGCAGCAGCTTGCCGCCGCACTTGACGGGCGACTCGCCCTTGATCTGTTTCACCGGCACATGGCCGTTAATGATGTGAGACTTGTTGTGATCCAGGCCAAACTCATCGAAGATCTTGTTGATGACCTTCTCGTCGTTATACAGCTTGTAATAGGGCGTCTTGGGCTCCTCGTGAGTCGCCTTGTCTTTGATGAAATAGCGCTCGAAAGTCGTCATCTTGTACTTGCCGAAGAGCGGGGAGTAGGGGTGGATCCACAGGAAATAGATGATGTCCGTGGCGTAGTCCTTCTCCGGTCCCGCGGGGCGGTAGTAGCCCAGACGCACGTAGTTGTCGAGCACATCCAGAAGTGCCTTGCCCTTGTAGCTCTTTCCTTCGAGAGTCACGCTCTGGAACTCACCCTGCTCCGTCAGCGGAATGCTTCCGTGGAAGAGAAGGTTGGAATTGTAGGTCAGATACAGGCTGCCCTTGTTCAGCAGGAAACGGATGTGGCGCTGCAGCTTCTCGCTGTTCATGAAGCTGTGGCGCAGATGCTCCATGACCAGCGCTTCGCTCTCCGAGAGGGCGTAAGGATCCTTGGGATCCACGGTTGGCAGGAAGGTATCTTCCATCGGATACTCCTTGCCGTAGCACATGATCGTCTTCTTCTCATAGTTGATCTTATCGAGAAGGAGCCGGTCTTCCATATGGAACTCAGGATGCCGCTTGATCAGCTGTCCCTCCAGCTTGAACTGGATGATGGCGATGGCCTTGTGCATCTTGGTATCCATGGGGAGATCTGTGAGGTCATAGGTATTCTCGTCATATTTTACTTTGAAGCAGGTGCAGGGGTCGTTGGCGTATTCGCTCATGGCCAGCCGCATCAGAGGAATCAGGTTGATCCCGTAGCCGTCCTCCACGATGTCCAGATTGGCGTAGCGGGCGGTCAGGCGGAGCAGCGTGGCGATACAGGTCAGATTGCCGCAGGCAGCGCCGATCCAGACGGCATCGTGGTTGCCCCACTGGATATCCACGGAGTGAAGATCCATCAGCGTGTCCATGATGATGTGGGGGCCGGGGCCGCGGTCATAGATGTCGCCGATGATATGTAAATGATTGATGACCAGGTTCTGGATGGTCTCGGCCAGCGCACAGATGCACTCCTCCACGCGATCGGTCTGAATCAGAGCCTCCAGAATACGGTCGTAATATTTCTCCTTGTCAGCGTATTCGGTCTCTTCCGCCAGCAGTTCCTCGATGATAAAACGAAATTCATCCGGGATGGATTCGCGGACCTTGGTCCGGGTATACTTCTTGGAAGCGTGTCTGGCGATGCGGATGACCCGCAGCAGCATGGTGCGGTACCAGTCATGCATGTTGACGCCAGACTGGCGGACCAGATTCATCTTCTCCTTGGGGTAGTAGATCAGCGTGGCGAGCTCCGTCTTGTCCTGCTTGGTCAGAGAGTAGCCGAACTCGTCCTCGATCTTCGTGCGGACGGTACCGGAACCGTTCTTCATGATGTGATTGAACTGCTCGTACTCGCCGTGGATGTCCGTCATGAAATGCTCCGTCTCCTTGGGCAGCTGCAGGGTCGAGCAGAGGTTGATGATCTCTGCACTGGCCTTGGCAATGGTGGGGAACTGGTAAGACAGAGCTTCCAGATAGTGTTTGTCAAATTCGCTCATGGGGGCTCCTTTCGGAAAAATGATGGGAGGAAACCTTTTTTTGTTTCTGGCTTCCAGCGTTTTGAATTCGTCAGAATCTTTACTAAGTGTAACATAAATATATAGTACTGTCAAAGAA
>JAJQDL010000198.1:768-5090 GCA_021202235.1 Lachnospiraceae bacterium | reverse complement strand
GCGCCTCGGCGCGTAGCAATCCGTGTATCAAGGCGACAAAATACCTTTTGTCGCCCATATCAAATATGTCAGATGCGAGGCGTGAAAACATGACGTGGGAAACTTACAGCGCGGAAGAGACCTTTCAGCTGGGAAAACAATGCGGTGAGAAGGCCCGGGCCGGAGAGATCTACTGTCTGGACGGCGACCTCGGAGTAGGGAAGACCGTCTTCACGCAGGGATTTGCCGCGGGACTGGGCGTGCGCGGGCCGGTGAACAGTCCGACCTTCACGATCCTTCAGATCTACGAGTCGGGACGGCTGCCTCTCTATCATTTTGATGTTTATCGCATCGCAGATCCGGAGGAAATGGACGAGATCGGATACGAAGAGTATTTCTTCGGAGACGGCGTGTGCCTGATCGAATGGGCCTGTCAGATCGAGGAGCTGCTGCCTGTGGCCGTGCGGCGTCTGCAGATCGAAAAGGACCCGACGAAGGGATTTGATTATCGACGGATCACTTTGGAGGGTGACGAAACAGGAACCTGAGGTGACAACGGAGCTTCACAGAGCCGTTTGTCCTGAGAGGAGGGCTCCTGTCAGGAGCCGCGGAGGTGCGAAATGAAGATCGTGGGAATAGAAAGTTCATCTCTGGTGGCCTCGGTAGCCGTGCTGGAGGATGAGACGCTGATCGCTGAATATACGGTAAATTATAAGAAGACACATTCGCAGACCCTTCTGCCGATGCTGGATGAGATCCTGACGATGACAGAACAGGAGCTTTCAGGCGTGGACGGCATCGCTGTGTCGGAGGGGCCGGGATCCTTCACCGGACTGCGCATCGGCTCGGCCACGGCCAAGGGGCTGGGACTGGCTCTGGGGAAGCCGCTGCTGGCGGTGCCCACCGTGGACGCTATGGCTTACCAGCTCTTCGGATGCGCGCATCTGATCTGCCCGATCATGGATGCAAAGCGGCAGCAGGTCTATACGGGGCTCTATACGTTTGAGGAGGAATTCCGCGTGCTTAAGCCCGCCCGTGCGGTGGCTCTCTCCGAGCTGCTGACGGAACTGGCAGCGCAGGAGAAGAAAGTGGTCTTCCTCGGGGACGGCGTTCCGGTATCTCAGGATGAGATCCGGCGGACGCTGGGGGAGCAGGCTCTGTTTGCGCCCGCGCCCTGCAGCAGACAGCGGGCGGCCGCCGTGGCCGCTCTCGGGCTTACGTACCTGCGGGCGGGCCGCGTGCAGACGGCGGCGGAACATGCGCCCAACTATATCCGCATATCCCAGGCGGAGAGGGAGCTGGCTCGGAAGCGGGCCGCGGCCGCGCGTGAGGCGGGACATGAATGATCCCGTGACGGTGCGTCCGTTCGAAACATCCGATCTGGAGGCTGTCGCTGCCTTGGAGAGAGACTGTTTTCCTGATCCCTGGTCAGAGACGTCTCTGCGGGAGATGGCGGCCAGCCCGCACACCCGGTATCTGGTGGCGGAGCGGGCCGGGCGGATCGTCGGATACTGCGGCGCGCAGGTCGTGCTGGATGAAGGAGATATCCTGCGGATCGCGGTGAATGAGACAGCGCGCAGGCAGGGAATCGGTCAGGCGCTGCTTGCGGGTCTCTGGCGTCATACACCGGGGGTCTGCCTGTGGAACCTGGATGTCCGGGCCGGAAATGCAGCGGCACAGGCGCTGTATCGTGCCTGCGGATTTGTGCCGGTCGGAACGAGAAAAAGATATTACCGCGAACCGACGGAAGATGCCGTACTGATGCGCAGGGATGCGTAAGGATTTTTATGGCCTGCGGCCATACGCGTCCCGCGCTGACGGGCAGGAGGAGAAAAGGCCGCCTCTGCCTGATCAGAGAAAGGGTTAGGAGACATGTTGGATGTGTGTTTGCTGGGAACCGGAGGCATGATGCCCCTTCCTTACCGCTGGCTGACGTCTCTGATGCTCCGCTATGAGGGCAGTCAGCTTCTCATCGACTGCGGAGAAGGGACGCAGATCGCAGCGAAAAAGAGCGGTCTGAGTTTTAAGCCGATCGATGTGATCTGCTTTACGCATTATCATGCCGATCACATCAGCGGCCTGCCGGGGCTGCTTTTGACCATGGGAAATGCCGAGCGGACGGAACCGCTTTTATGCGTCGGCCCCCGGGGGCTGGAGCGGGTCGTGAATGCGCTGCGCACCATCGCGCCGGAGCTCCCTTTCCCGATCGAATACCGGGAGCTGACGGAGCCGGAAGAGGACATCTGCGTTCACGGCATGCACATCCATGCCTTCCGGGTTCATCACAATGTGACCTGCTACGGCTACAGTGTGGAGATCCACCGGGCCGGGAAATTTCAGGTGGAGCGGGCCCGGGAGCTTGGCCTCCCCGTGCAGCTCTGGAATCCCCTGCAGAAGGGTCAGGATGTGGAGTATGAGGGAAAGCTTTATACCTCCGACATGGTCATGGGCGCGCCGCGGCGGGGCCTGAAGGTTACCTATTGCACGGACACACGCCCGGTGCCGGTGATCGCCCGGGCAGCAGAAGGCGCGGATCTGTTCATCTGTGAGGGCATGTACGGAGAACCGGACAAGCAGGCCAAGGCTGTGGAGCATAAGCACATGACGTTCCGTGAGGCCGGTGAGCTGGCCCGCCGGGCGAATCCCCGTCAGATGTGGCTGACACACTACAGCCCTTCGATGAATCACCCAGAGGAATACATCGAGGAGGCACGCCGCATCTTCCCGCGCACGAAGCCGGGGAAGGACGGCAAGAAGGTTACCTTAAGATTTACTGAGGAATGAGAACATGAAAGATATTCTGGTGCTGGGAATTGAAAGCTCCTGTGATGAGACGGCGGCCTCCGTGGTGCGAAATGGCCGGGAGGTCCTGAGCAATGTAATCTCCTCGCAGATCGCTCTCCACACGCAGTACGGTGGCGTCGTTCCGGAGCTGGCATCCCGGAAACATATTGAAAATATCAACACGGTCATTGAACAGGCACTCTCAGAGGCCGGTGTGACGCTCTCGGACCTGGATGCTGTGGGCGTTACCTACGGGCCGGGACTCGTGGGCGCTCTGCTGGTTGGCGTGGCGGAGGCCAAGGCCATTGCCTATGCCGCAAAGCTGCCTCTGGTGGGGGTCAATCACATCGAGGGACATGTTTGCGCCAACCTGATCGAGCATCCGGATCTGGAGCCTCCGTTCCTCTGCCTGATCGTTTCTGGCGGGCATACTCATCTGGCACGGATGCGGGACTACGGAGACTTCGAGATCCTCGGCCGCACCCGGGACGACGCGGCGGGCGAGGCCTTCGATAAGGTCGCCCGGGCGATCGGCCTCGGTTATCCCGGCGGCCCGAAGATCGAGAAGGCCGCCGAGCGGGGGAATCCCCACGCTATCGAATTCCCCCGGGGGAAGGTGGACGGTTCTCCGCATGATTTCAGCTTCAGCGGCATGAAATCGGCGGTGCTGAATTATCTGAATCACGCCTCCATGACGGGAGAGACCGTGCGGCAGGAGGATGTGGCAGCCTCCTTCCAGGCGGCGGTGGTGGATGTTCTGGTCAGCCGCGCTGTGGGAGCTGCGGTGGAGCTGGGCCAGGATAAGCTGGTCCTGGCCGGGGGTGTGGCCAGCAACGGAGCTCTGCGTCGGGCGATGGCCGAGGCATGCCGCCGGGAAGGAATCACACTCTATTCTCCCTCGCCGGTCTACTGTACGGACAATGCAGCCATGATCGCTGTGGCGGCGCATTATCACTATATCCGGGGCGAGCGGGCCGACTGGAGCCTGAACGCCGTCCCGAACCTTCCACTGAAAGGAGAAATGTTATGATGAACGCACCGAAGGAAGTGGCCGAGAATTATGTGAATATCGGAATCGGCAAGACGAAGCTTAAAATAGCGCGCATGTTTATTCTGGGGCTTCTGGCGGGCATGTTCATTGCCTTTGCGGGAATCGCCGGGACCACGGCCTCTTCGACGATTGAAAATGCTTCCGTGGCGAAGCTGGTGAGCGCCGCGGTCTTTCCCGGCGGACTGGCGATGGTGTTGCTGGCTGGCAGCGAGCTTTTCACCGGCAACTGCCTGCTGGTGATCCCGCTTCTGGAAAAGAAGGTGACCTTCCCGGCTGTTCTGCGCAGCTGGGTGTTTGTGTACCTGGGGAATTTCGTGGGTGGTCTCCTTGTGGCGGCTCTTGTGGTTTATGCGCATCTGGGCACCCTGTTCGGCGGGGCTCTGGGCGAATCGATCGTCAGCACGGCAGTCGCCAAGGTTTCCTTAAGCTTCGGGGATGCGCTGCTGCGGGGCATGCTCTGCAACATCCGTCTCTGTAGCGGTGGCTGGATCTCGTTGGCCGCCATATC
>JAJQDL010000198.1:0-758 GCA_021202235.1 Lachnospiraceae bacterium | reverse complement strand
AGCACTGCGTAGCCAATATGTATTACATCTCGGCGGGGCTGTTCGCCAGCTCGGTGTACGGCATCGAGGCCGCCGGGCTGACCTGGGGGAGCTTTCTGCTGAACAACCTGCTTCCCGTGACGCTGGGGAACCTGATCGGCGGCGCGGCCGTGGGTTGTGCGTACTGGTTTGTTTATCTGAAGAAGGACGAGTAAGAAAATCCGGTTGTTGGCGTATTTTCACTTCAGAAGAAGAAAATTGGATGACAGGATAGAAAACGGAGAAAAGGGCTTCGCGGCGGCGGGGCCTTTTTCGCCATAAAAAGTATAATTCTCAGACATGGGAGGCGCGTTACTGGTGAATGACAAAGAACTTGCCGCCTGTGATTGCAGTGAGGCTGATCGGGGGTGCGAATCGTGACGGATGCATGCAGACTATGTCCCCGGGATTGCGGCGTGAACCGCGCGGAGGGACGATCAGGCGCGTGCGGCGTGGCCGGGCCGGGGATCCGGGCCGCCCGGGCGGCGCTCCACATGTGGGAGGAGCCGTGTATCTCCGGAGAGACCGGCTCGGGAGCCGTCTTCTTCTCCGGCTGTCCGCTGCGCTGTGTCTATTGTCAGAACCGGGATATCGCCCGGGGCGCGGTGGGAGAGACGATCTCCCGGGAGCGTCTGGCGGAGATCTTTCTGGAACTGGAAGCCCAGGGGGCGGCCAACATCAACCTGGTCACGCCGACACACTACACACCGGAGATAATCAGGGCAGTGCACCGGGCCCGC
>JAJQDL010000139.1:1250-5108 GCA_021202235.1 Lachnospiraceae bacterium | reverse complement strand
GCGCCTCGGCGCGTAGCAATCCGTGTATCAAGGCGACAAAATACCTTTTGTCGCCTTCATCATAGGATGACAGATGCCGGAGTGTCTCGTGTGAATCTGGAAGCAGATTTGCCGGGCCGGGGAACCGGCAGGAGATACGACAGGAGGACATTCGATGGGAAGAGATGAGGAATGGGGCACACGCCGCCCTGCTACAGGACGAAGACGGTCGCGCCGCTCCGCGAAGCCCTACAATGATGATTATAAAGACGATGCATACGATTCCTATGATGAAGATCCGTATGAGGACAGGGAGTACGATGACGAGTACGACACCCGGAGCTATCAGCGAAGCACTTCCCGCCGGGGCTATGAGGATGAGTACGACGACAGCCGGAGCCGCAGTTCCGGGGAGCGATATCGGGACAGCCGCAGTTCTGACGGAAGCTACCGGGACAGCCGCAGCTCCGGAGAACGGTATCGGGACAGCCGCAGCCGGGACGATGGCCGCAGCCGGAGCCGCAGCAGTTCCGACAGGGATCGAAGGGATTCCCGCGAACGCAGCCGGAGCCGTTCACAGGCGGAGACCTCGCGCAGCCGCAGCGGATCGAGGAGCCGCGGATATGAAGAGGATCGGCGGGACCGCCGGGGAGGATATTATGAGGAGGATCGTTCCCGGGGCTATTCCGGCGGGCGGAAGCGGAAGAAAAAGAGGCATCTGGGCTGCCTGATTCCCCTGCTGATTCTGTTGGCGCTCATTGGAGCTGCTTTTATTGGACTGAACTATCTGTGGGGACGGATCGACAGTGCGGATTTCAGCAATTCCGATATTCTGGTCAATGAGGATCTGCCTGATTCCGTGTCCGAATATACGAAAAATTATCGAACCTTCATGATCTTCGGTGTCGACTCCCGTGATGATTCCACGCTGCAGTCGGGGACACTGGCAGACAGCAACATCATTGTCACGGTCAATAAGAAGACCGGTGAAATTAAGCTGACTTCCATCTATCGCGATACCTACGTGGAGACCACGGAGGGTGAGTGGATGAAGCTGACGGAGGTGTACTATAAGTACGGAGCGCAGGAACAGCTGCAGACGATTAATAAAAACTTTGACATGAATGTCACGGAATATGTGACGGTAAACTGGAAGACTGTGGCGCAGGTGATCAACGAACTGGGCGGCCTGGATATCGAGCTCTCTGAGGCGGAAGCGGAAGGGATCAACGATTATATTGATGAAGTGATCGAATCCACGGGGATCGATTCGGAGTATGTTACTGAGACGGAAGGAACACAGCATCTGGACGGTGTACAGGCTGTGACCTACTGTCGTCTGCGCAAGGGCCTCGGAGATGATTATCAGCGAACCGAGCGGCAGAGGACGGTGATTTCTCTGACACTGGCGGCGGCCAAAGATGCGGGGATTCCCAAAGTCCTGTCCGTGTGCAATACCGTATTCCCGGGAATTTCCTCCAGCTTCTCGCTGACGCAGATCATGGCTCTTGCCCTGGGTCTGGGAAGCTACGAGATCGGGGACAGCACGGGATTCCCCTTCGATCAGGTATCTCAGAGCGGCGGCAGCTATTACATCTTCCCGGTGACGCTGGCTTCGAATGTGAAGGAGCTTCACGAGTACCTGTACGGCAACACGGAGTATGAGCCGTCCGGTACCGTGTCGGGACTGAGCGAAGAAATCTCGGCTTATTCGGGGTATTACGGGAACTGATCTTTCTTCTTTCAAGTATTTTACACACATTTATCACAAAGACCTGCTAAACTTCTCAACATGGTAAGAAGATAACAGGTCTTTTTCTTTGTTGCACGAACGGGGACGAAGGAAGACCGGATAAAGGTAAAGGAGAACTGACATGAGTGCTTACAATGAGAATGATTCTTCGCGGGAGAAAGATATTCTGACGGGCACCGACGAAGATAAGACGGTGGATACGGATTCCACATACCGGGAAGATACGAATGACAGTGCGGAATCAGGAACTTCCGTGGGTGAGGACGGTACGTACCGTTATTCCTACCGCCAGTCGGAGGATTCGGGCGAATATCGCAGGCCTCCTTATATGAGAGACGAGATCGGAGGCGGCGCGCAGGATAAGGGATATGAAAGCGCGGACAGCGAAGACTGGTATGGCAGCCGTACAGACAGCGACAGTAATCGTTACGGCAGCGCTTCACAGAACAGCGGTGATCGTTACGCCAGTGATTCAGAAAGCGATCAGGATCGTTACAGCTATTCCAATGGGAGTTATGATTCCGGGAGCAGCCGGTATTCTTATGCGGAGGACAATACGCCGCCGTCAGGCGGTTCTTACCGGGAACCCAGGAAAAGGGGAAATGCTCTCAAGTATGTCGCGGTTGCGGCAGGCGCTCTGGTGCTGGGCGGCGTGATCGGCGCAGCCTGCTGGAGCATCGGAGGGCTGGTCGGCGGAAGTGATTCGGATAACGCAGTGGCGGCCGCCGAGAGCAGCCAGGTGGAGACGGAGGCAGCGACAGAAAGTTCCGGAGAGACGGAGGCAGCCGCTCAGGAAGAGACACAGGCAACGGAAACTGCCGCGGCGAACAGTGGTTCTGATACGGAAAGCTCCGGCAGCAGCCTGACTTCGGAGAATACCAGCATCGCGTCAGCGGGCACCGTGGCAGCCAGCGCCAGCTCCGGCGACGAGATCGCGGATGTGGTGGATGAGGCTCTGCCGGCCGTGGTAGCGATTACTACGACGACAGTCTATGAATATTACAGCAACTATGGCTACAGCCCCTTTGGCTCCTATGGCTCAGACGGAACTTCCACCTATGAAGTGGAGGGAGCCGGTTCCGGCATCATCATCGGGGATGACGGCGAGGAGCTCTGGATCGTGACCAATAATCATGTTGTGGAAGATTCAGACAGTGTGGTAGTGACATTCTGTGATGATACAACGTCGGAAGCCTACATCAAGGGGACGGACAGCAGCAATGATCTGGCTGTCGTGGGCATTGCTCTGAGCGATCTCTCTGACAGCACGAAATCCTCTATCCGGGCGATTCAGATCGGCGACTCTGACAGCCTGCGGCTGGGTGAGACAGTCATCGCCATCGGGAACGCTCTGGGCATGGGTCAGTCGGTGAGCACCGGCTGTGTCAGTGCGGTCAATCGTGAGATTACCACCGATGAGAATACGACCTTAACGACGATCCAGACAGATGCCGCCATCAATCCCGGGAACAGCGGCGGGGCGCTTCTGAACAGCAGCGGTGAGCTCATTGGCATCAATGTAGCCAAGGATGCGGAAGAGGATGTCGAAGGTATGGGCTTTGCCATTCCAATCTCTTCTGCCATGGAGATCATCGAGGAGCTGACGACCATGTCTCCCAGGGAGGCGGTCAGTGATGAAGAATTCCCGTACATGGGACTTCAACTGAAGGACATCGACAGTTCGGTCGCGCAGGCTTATAATATGCCGGAGGGCATTCTGGTCTACAGTGTAGAGGAAGATACTCCCGCGGAGGAAGCAGGCTTCCTGGCGCAGGATATCATTACCTCCTTTGACGGCACCTCGGTAAGCACCTATGATGATCTTTATGAGCTGCTTCAATATTATGCGGGCGGCACGACAGTGACGGTCACAGTGCAGCGACTGCAGGACGGTACCTACACGGAAATGGAACTGACCATGACGCTGGGCTATAAATCCGACTACGAGACGACGGAGGAGACGACAGCCAGCACAGAGCAGGATTCTCAGACAAACGGGAACGGTGGTTTTAACTTCGGAAGATAAACCGGAATAGAACCTGTGAACAGACAGAGAAAAAGCGGAGCCGCGGCTCCCAGGTGTAGGGGGATGGTGACACTGGTTGGAACGGGGTATGTTGAGGAGT
>JAJQDL010000139.1:0-1240 GCA_021202235.1 Lachnospiraceae bacterium | reverse complement strand
TTCTCTGCTTTTGGAATAGTTGTGCTTGAGATTTACTCTTCGTCGTTGTGGTTTGACCGGCTCTTCAGAAGCTCACTCATCACGTAGGAGTAGATCTTTTGATTGGAGTCCTGCCAGTTGTCGCAGATAATTTCGGCCTGCTTCTCCGAAGGGACGGAGATATTCAGCTGGATCAGAAATCCTTTCCCTTCCCGTACCTCACACTGGACAACGATGTCGGAGGTGGTAGATTTATAGTAGTCAGCCACGACGCCGACCTCGTTGCGCAGGCGGATCTTATTTTCCCGGAGGAACTGATCCATATCTGCTACAATCCCCTCGGAAATGTTGCTGCCGAAGAAGACCAGAGCCTCCTCTCCCTCCCGGGTAATCTCATAACGGGAAGAGTTGCGGATGGTCTCCTGCTTCATCAGGTGGGCCTCCAGCAGCTCATTGATGGCCTGTTGGAGCGTGAAATAGGTGGTGTACTCCTTGGACAGGAAAAATTCGGAGATCTGAGAGTAGGAGAGGGGGAATTTTACCTGCTTGAGCATATAGAGAATCATCAGTTTATACAGTGTCAGTGGTTCGGAAAGCATACAGTTACCTCGCAATTCCAATGCTTCAGAGTCGGCCATTGCCAAAGTCTCCTCCCATCATAACAAGTTTGCAGAGCGAAATCAAGGAATTGCGGAAAGAAAAGCGTTGCCATTTGGTAAAAAGAGAGATATACTGTATATGATTTCAATATAAGACCGTATTGGTCATTCTTTAAAAGATGGATCTGCATTTCTGCTGTCTGCTTATTTATTTTAGAAGAAATCCCGAAAAATTGAATCATTGAAATGAACATGGAAGACTGAGGTGTATATATGCAGGAAGATATGACAAAGAAGTCACTGGCTGAATTGCGCGCTCTGGCAAAGTCAATGAATCTCCGGGGCGTCAGTGCTTTGCGAAAACAGGAGCTGGCGGAGGTGCTGTCCAGACAGCTGGCTGCCGCGGACGAAGGAGCGGCCGGGACGGATATGTCCGCGAAAAAGCCGGAAAAACCGTTGAAGAGTAAAGAACCGGAGACAGAGCACGCAGAGGAGCGGCCGGTGAAGACGGGGCAAGCAGCGGCGCAGGCGGAAGCCGTGAATACGGAGTCGGATGCGGAAAAGCCGATGAAAAGGAAAGAGGATACCCGTCGAGGCCAGGACCGGCGGCAGAACGGAAACCGGGGGACCAGAGGAAATACCCGCTATACCGTCGGTGACCG
>JAJQDL010000006.1 GCA_021202235.1 Lachnospiraceae bacterium | reverse complement strand
TTGCAGGCTTGTCATGTATTGTATCCTTAGATTCGGTCTTCGCTGCGTCTTCGGTATTGGCTGGCTCTGCTGCCGTGGTCTCCTAGCCCGCCGTCGTGTCTTCCGCACTCTCTGTTGCCTCCGTCACCGCTGCAGTCGTATCCTCCGCCGCCGTCGTGTTGCTGCTTCCGGAGCTGCTCCCGCAGCCGGTCGCCGCCAGTGTCAATGCCAGCAGAGCTGCCAGAGCTCCGGCGTATTTTTTCTTCAGAATTCTTTTCATCTTTGTTTCCTTCTTTCATTTTTTATAGTCACAGCTGTTTCTCTGTCATAACACAGGCAAAGAGACCACTGCCGCTTTGTTTTTCATAATCCGGCGTATAGCCAAGCTTCTCATAGAATCCAACGGAGGCGATACGGGAGTTTACGAGAATCCTCTCTGCTCCCTTTTCCGCCAGCCAGGCCTCTGCTGCCTCAATGGCCGCCGCGCCGTAACCCTGCCCTCGATATTCTTCCAGTGTCACCACACGCTCAATCTTTCCGGTTCTCACATCCACAAGGCGGATACGACAAGTGGATACCGGATCCTCTCCCTCCAGAACCAGAATATATTCGCTCTCCGGCGTGTCCTCGGAGAATTCGCCGGTCAGCGGGGCGCCGAATCCGCGGCACATCGCGAGTGTCCGCACAAAATACACACCGGCGCGCTGCCATTCCTCTGAGACACGAATTGCTCTCATCCGACGCTCTCCCCGTTTTTCTCCAGCCGGAATTTGTGCGCCGGATCGCGGCTCAGGCGCTCTCTGCCTGTCGCCGTCTTCCAGACCGTATCCCAGTCGGTCTCCTGTACGACAATATCGTAGTAGAAATTCTCCCAGTAGGAGTACGGTACGCTGCTCAGATCCTCCGAAGCTGCGAAATCCTTGAAATATGTATTGTGGCGGAAGGCCGGAATCTGGTACAGATCACGGGCATAGGGCCACAGATTCTCATAATCCACCAGGCGGTGGAGGGACGGGGCAATATGACGTGAATAACTGACATCAAACCGGGCCAGTGTCACATACAGACGAATATCACTGTCCGTCACATAATCTCCGAAGAGGAAACGCCGGTCTGCCAGACGGCGATCCATGGCCTCCAGTCCCGCGAAGAAGGTCTCATAGGCATCTGAGAAGGCCTGCAGACTCTCGGCGAACTGCGCCCGGTAGATGGCGTTGTTGACATTTTCAAAGAGCCAGTCATTCAGTGCATCGATTTCTTCCCGCAGCTCCTCCGGATACAGATCCGGCGCGTCTTTTTTATGGAAAGGACGGAAGTCCACCTCAAAATGGTTCGTCAGCCGGTGATAATTGTTGTTCACCACCTTCTTCGTTGTGTAATCAACCAGCGCCGGTACTGTGGTACGTCCCGCATACTCCGGGTCCGCGTTATAGTACAACTCACTGAGGAATTGTGCCCCGGTCTCCGGATTAATGTGATTCGGGGAATTGACAAACTCCCAGCCGAGAGGTCTCTCATGATCAGCCCAGTCAACAATCTCTACCTTGATGGCATCCTGCAGTCCCAGCAGCTCGCGGGCAATCGCCGCGCGGTTGGACCAGTTGCAGCCCTTTCCCCAGAACAGGATATAACGATCCCGTTCCACCGGATTCTTTCCCTCTCCAAACCCCAGGGTAAAACGGTTGGGCTGGCGATGGAAATTCCCGTACTCATCGATCTCATTTCCGGTCTCCGTGGGACGCACCCGGATATCCCGGCCATTCACCTGAACATATTCAAATTCCGCCATCTCACTGCTCCTGCCTTTCTGTTCTGAATTTATTCCCCGGATCGCTGCTGAGACGGGCCCGGTTGTGCGGTGCGCCCCAGTAAGCATCAAAATCGATCTCATCCAGGAAACGGGCGTTGAAGGACTCGAAGGTCCGTCCCTGCTTCTCGCGGGTGGGATTCTCAAAAGCCTTAAAATACGTATTGTGCCTGAAGGCCGGAATCTGGTAGAGATCCCGCGCGTACCCCCACAGGTTCTTATAGGAAAACAGCGGATGCTTCGTATGACCCAGCTGGTGCGTATAGCGGATGTCCAGCCGCGCCAGCGTGACATAGAGGCGAATGTCGCTGTCTGTCACATAATCTCCCAGAAGGAATCTCTGATTTTCCAGCCGCTCCTCCAGCAGGTCCATCGCCGCATAGAAGGCATTGTAGGCATCCCAGTAAGCCTCTTTCGAGCGGCAGAAGGTCGTCCGGTACACCGCGTTGTTGATGTTATCAAACAGCCATTCATTCAGCTCATCGATCTCCGCTCTCTGCTCCTCCGGATACAGATCCGGCGCATTCTTTTTGTGGAAGGGCCGGAAATCCACCTCAAAGTAATTCGTCAGGCGGTTATAATCGTTGTTGACCACCTTTCCTGTGACGGTATCAATGAGAGCCGGCACCGTGGTGCGGCCGCCGTAATCCCAGTCCGCCTTATAATAGGCCTCGCTGAGGAACTGGATATCAAGCACCGGATCCGTATGATTTTCATCATAAACGAATTCCCAGCCCAGGTTCTTCTCGTGGGCTCCATCATCGCGTCCCACCAGGTTTATGCTGATGGCATCGTTCAGGTCCAGAAGCTCCCGGACGATGGCGGCCCGGTTGGACCAGTGACACTCCTTCGCCCAGATCAGACGATAGCGCCCGGCCTCCACCGGATTCTTTCCTTCGCCGAACCCTTCTGTAAAGCGATTCGGCTGTCTGCGGAAAGCGCCGTCCTCGTCCACCTCGGAAAGGGTTTCCTGGGGACGGACACGAATCTGCCTTCCGTTTACTGTCTCATATTCATATTCTGCCATATGTTTTTGTCTCCTCCCTGTTTTAATTCCTATTTGTTTGCTATGTTTATATGGATTATACTCATGGCCGGTCTCACTGTCAACCGTTTCGCTTATTCCCTTTCTCTATGCGGAGATATAGCTGCAACCTATACCTCAAAACACTTTCCCAACGCCCTGGGGTCCGGCGTCATTGAGTTTTACAATAATCCAGTATGGCAGTAATCTGTCATGGAATTTATACAAAAAAACTGCTATAATGATGAACCATAACCATATGAAATCCGACGG
This sequence comes from Lachnospiraceae bacterium, assembly GCA_021202235.1. Lineage (GTDB taxonomy): Bacteria > Bacillota > Clostridia > Lachnospirales > Lachnospiraceae > UBA3305. Next base: position 2,047 of record JAJQDL010000006.1, on the reverse strand, counting down.
AAGGAGAAACAGCATCATGATATTTGCCCGTAACATCGCCGTCTAAATCGAACCGTAAAGAGGAGAAAATACAATATGAAGGGAATTTCTTTAGAAGACCGCCGGGCGCTGGGCGCCCTGCTGGACACCCAATCACAGGAAGCCGTCATGGCGCGCATTCCGCAGTTTGCGGAGGCGGAAACGGACAATTTCGTACCAGCCCCGGCGCAGAGACCGGAGAAGCTGGGGGTATTGATGTTTAACATGGAACGGGGCGTGCACCTGGAGGAGATCTGTGAATTTCTCCGGGACTGCCCGGACGTCCAGCCCTTCGATCTCATCCTCGCCAATGAGCTGGACGACGGCTGCCTCCGCTCCGGCAATAAAAATACAGCCCGGGAACTGGCCTCCTCCTTCGGGCTGAACTACGCCTGGGGTCTGGAATTCATCGAGCTGGTCGATGACCGCAATAAAAAAGGCTTCCACGGCAACGCGGTCTTCTCCCGCTGGCCCATCCAGCGGGCCGGGGCCATCCGGCTGCCAGAACAATATAACTGGTATTTTGACCGGCAGAAACGCATCGGCGGACGACTGGCTGTCTTTGCGGAGCTGGATGTGGGCGGACAGTCGCTGGGCGCCGTATCGATTCACCTGGAGAACCGCGCGGACGGTCCGGGGCGCGCCGCACAGATGCGCACGGTCCTTGAAGCCGTGAACCGGGAGCTTCCGGATATGCCGGTCATTCTCGGCGGCGACCTGAACACCAACACCTTCGACGGGCGTTCCAAAGAGGACATCGGTGTGATCGCCGCGGATCCCTCCCTGCGCCGCCGCTGTCTGGAAGATGTCTTCGAATACGAGAGCCTGCTGCCCCTGGCGGCAGCGGAAGGATACCAGATCGTACCCGGCGAGCCGAAGCTGACCCGGCGCAAACCGCTGCCCGGAGGCGATTTCCTGCCGCTGCGGCTGGACTGGATCCTCTGCCGGGGACTTGCCGCCACAGAAAGCCGCATGATCTCCACGGCAAAGGAGGATCTGACCTTTGCCCGCCCCGGCTCCGCACTGGAACGCTTTCCTGGCAGAGAACTGTCTGATCACAATGCCGTCTGGGCGCTGTGCGCTGACAGTTGACACATTGAACATGATGCGTTATAATCCACCTATTAACATACTTATTTGGTATGTAATTATGTTGTATTGAGGAGATGTAAGCAATATGACATTGAATCAACTGTCTTATATCATTACAATTGCGGAAACCGGATCGCTGAACAAAGCGGCGGAGCAGCTTTATGTGTCCCAGCCCTCCCTGAGCAGTGCAGTCAGGGAACTGGAGAAAGAACTGGGAATCACTCTGCTTTATCGCAGCGGAAGGGGCGTAACGCTGACCAATGACGGCGCCGAATTCCTTCTCTATGCCAAAGAGATTTATCGTCAGTATGAGAATCTGACAAAAAGATACGGGAAGGGCGGCTCCTATAAAAAGAAATTCGGTGTCTCCACCCAGCACTACTCCTTTGCGGTAAAGGCATTTGTCGACATGGCCCAGGAATATGATATGTCCAAATACGAGTTCGCCATCAAGGAAACCCGGACACAGGAAGTTATCCATGATGTCAGCACCCTGAAAAGCGAGATCGGCATCCTGTACCTGAATGATTTTAACCGCAAGGCGATGGAAAAAATGCTCAGCGCCGCCCATCTGGAATTTCACCCTCTGGTAAATTGCCGGGCTTATGTGTACCTGTGGCGGGGTCACCCTCTGGCAAGGGAGACGACCATCTGCTTCGAACAGCTGGCGCCCTATCCTTGCCTGGCCTTTGACCAGGGAGACAACAGTTCTTTCTACGATGCGGAGGAAATTCTCTCCACCAGAGACTATTCGCAGGTCATCAGGGCCAATGACCGGGCCACGATGCTGAACCTGATGGTAGGTCTGAATGGATACACACTTTGCTCCGGCATCATCTGTGAGGAACTGATCGGATCAGACGATTTGGCGGTGCCCGGCGAGGGCGAGGAGCAGAGCGCGGAATGTGCCATGGAACTCGGCTAGAAAACCGGGGAG
>JAJQDL010000200.1 GCA_021202235.1 Lachnospiraceae bacterium | reverse complement strand
CCCGCGATGGCGCCCGCCCAATCCAGCCCACCTCGCCCCCCCCCGGCCCCACCCAGCCGCCTCCGTAGCATACAGCTCCCCCACAGCACCAGGAATAGAGCAGCTCGCGCCGCCGCTCTGTCACCTTCTTGGAGTCGTCCAGATAAAAGATGTCGCAGTCCGGCTGCAGGATCACGCAGGCCGCCACCACCGGCCCCGCCAGCGGCCCCCGGCCCGCCTCGTCCACGCCGCCGATCAAACCGCCAGCTCCATATTTCCTTTCATATTCCCGCATGGCGGACAATCTTTCATGCTCCGACTCCGGAGTTCTTCGTTTTGCCATCCTCTGTCTCCCCGTTTCTTTCTCTCATGTACTCAACACAACGGTTTTCTCTTTCCTTCTATCGATGCCGCCTGTCTCTCCGGTACGGCATTTACCGGTTCTCCTCCGGCGGTATTTCCAACGTAATGCGCCCCAGTCTGCCGCTGCGCAGATCTTCGAGGAAGAGCGCCGCTGCCTTCTCCGTATCCGGTTCTCCGCCCTTTTTCAGGCACTGCCGCAGGACGGCCAGTGAGGCCAGCGCCTCCCAGGGCTTTCCTCCCATCTCCGCGCCTTCATAACGGCTCGCCAGCGATTCCGGATAATGATCCTGCATAAAGCGCAGTCCCTCCGCCGCCAGTTCCTCGCGGTTTAACACATTATCATTGATTGAGCCGATCAGAGCCAGCCGTGTGGCGACCAGCGCGTCCTCGAATTTGGGCCAAAGAATACCCGGCGTATCCAGAAGCTCCACATTCCGGTTCAGACGGATCCACTGGTTCCCCTTGGTCACGCCGGGTTTATTGCCTGTCTTCGTGCAGGATTTCCGGGCGAAGGAATTAATGAAGGTCGATTTGCCCACATTGGGGATCCCGGCCACCATGGCCCGCACCGGGCGGTTCTGAATGCCCCGGCGCCGGTCTCTCTCGATCTTCTCGTGACAAGCCTCCTGGATCGTCTCCTGCACAGCCCGCATCCCGCTGCCGGAACGCGCATCCAGCTTCACCACATGACAGCCCTGCGCTGTGAACCATTTCTCCCAGAGAAGATTGGCACTCTCATCCGCCAAGTCGGCTTTATTTAAAAGAAGAATTCGATATTTCTGCCGTCCCAGGCGGTCGATGTCCGGATTACGGCTGCTTAAGGGTGCGCGCGCATCCACCAGTTCGATGATCACATCGATCAGCCGCAGGCTCTCCTCCATGGCGCGCTTCGCCTTCGTCATATGACCCGGATACCACTGTATATTCATATTCCACTCACTTTCTGTTGATGTATTGATCCCGCAATCGCCGCCTGTCAGCTGACAAATCCCAGTGACTCCAGCGGCGACACGCAGAACCAGACCTTCCCGAGGATCTGGGAACGGCTCACATTTCCCACATTGGCAAAGCGGCTGTCTTCGCTGCTGTTGCCGTTATCGCCCAGAAGGAAATACTCGTCCTCTCCGAGAGTAACCGGCGAGGACGCCAACCCGGCGATTGATACCTGCAGCGCATGGTCCTCGTCATCCAACGCCACATCATCAATATAGACAATCCCGTCATCGATCCACACAGTCTCACCGGGAAGACCCACCACCCGCTTGATGCTGGTGTGTCCACTGTCAGCGTCAGTGACAAAGAGAACCACGTCATAGCGATCGATATCGTTAAGCAGATAGGTCATGGTGTTCACCAGAACCGTGTCGCCCGCCTCCAACGCCGGTTCCATGGAGCGGCCGCTGACTGTCCGCGGATTACCCAGCTCCGTCACCAGAAACAAAGCCAGCGCGATCACCGCCAAGATATCCACGATCCATCCGGCGACGATGCGCAGGAGGTTATTTTCATTATCTTCATGATAAAAGCCAAAATCTGCCATTGTATACTCCCGCTCACAAAAAATGACCCTTTTCCGGTGGCTGCTCACTCATTCTTATGAGTTATCATACTAAAAAACAGGGGGGCACGCAAGACGCAAATCGTGGTAATCACAGCAGTCATTTCAAGCCATACTCTTCCGCAATGTTCTTCACTACATCATCCTTCGTACTCAGTCTTTCCTGCCCCCGGAAGGACTGCACGATCCGGGACAGGTTCCCGATCCGGCGTTCCACAGCATCCCGAATCGCGGCGATACGACGCACCATTGTTCCAGATCAGACTGTATGGAACATGTGCAATATGCAGACGTTTCATGATACCGGCAGCGATCACCTCGTTGAATGGCTGCTGACGGAAGGGATTTGAGCCGCCCTTGACCAGATATCGCTTCCCATCGAGGATCTTCCATCTCTTTTTGAGGTTTCCGTCGGAAGTATTATCCGGAGATAAAAAATCAAGGCAATTCGCATTTTTATCCGCGCCAAACAGCACATCGCCGATATCCTCTGAAAAATCGTTCTGGAAAAAATTGATAGAGTCCCATGACAGGTCTGTCCCTGTCGGACGAATCCAATACTGATCAGACAGGCTCAGGCCATAACAACGCACCAACAATATTTTCGTACTGGTGATCTCAAGCTTTTCCAGGGCCTCCCGCACCCCGGAACGGCTGGTGGGAATCGAGCGCTCCGTCCACCAGTCATTCAACTGGCTGCGGTCTGCCATGCCTTTTTTGTATGTCACCCCCACCGGAAGGTGCTCCGGCGCGTAAACGGTTTCAATCTTCCGCACAAAGCCGCTGGCCTCGTCCAGTTCCATTTCGACAACGGGGATATACTTATGCATCAGCGTGCAGGACCTGTCTTTATCCATGGGCTTCACCTCATTTCTGCTTCGAATCATACCCTGTTTTACCCCTCATTGCAACCCAAAAAATCCGCCGGGAACGCACATATTCTCAGCGGATTTTTGGGTGAACAGGAGGCGAAAATACCGCCTCCGGCTCAATCACAGGGACTGACTTTCTTACACATCCCGCACGGAACCGTCAAATGCAATCTGACAGCTGATACTCCGTTGGGCGGGGGGAAACTTTTCGTAGATGTCATCTGCCAGTTCGATTCCGATGCCGGGAGCGTCCGGCACGACAAGGTAGCCGTGGTCCAGCTCCAGAGGAGTTTTTAGCATCCGGCTTTCATTGCCCTGGAGATAGAAGCTGGGAAACTCCTGAATGCACACGTTTGGTACAGCGGCATCCAGCTGGAGACAGGCTGCCGTGGACACAGGGCCAAGAGGATTGTGGGGGACGATCTCTACATAGTGGCTTTCCGCGATGGCAGCAACCTTCTTACAGGGGGTGATGCCGCCCAGTGCGCAGACATCCGGCCGGACATACCGCGCACCGTGGCGGCTGAGCAGGTCCTCAAACTCCTGAATGTTGATGAACCGTTCGCCGGAGGCAATGGGCAGCCAGGTCTTTGCCGCCAGCTCCGCCATAGCCTCATTGCTGTCCGGGGGAATGGGATCTTCCAGGAACAGAGGGCGATAGGGTTCTACGCCTTTGGCAAAGGCAGCTGCTTCCATCGGATTCATGCTGCGGTGAATTTCAAGGATCAGATCAAAATCATCTCCCACGGCCTCCCGGCAGGCCTTCACACGTGCGATCTGCGTGGCTACACGCTGAGAAAAAATACCATCCTCATAATCAGCGGTTGCCTTGCGAATGTCGCCGGTGATCATAAGCCGAGCTGCGGTAAAACCCTGCTCTTTCACTTTTTTGCACTCCTCTGCCATTTCTTCGGGAGTGAATTTGAACACTGCAGGGTAAGTACGGACTTTATTCCGGTACCTGCCGCCCAACAGTTCATACACCGGGACGCCAAGAGCCTTGCCTTTGATATCCCACAGGGCAATGTCAATGGCCGAAATAGCGCTCATGATGATGCTGCCACGGAAATACATGCTGCGGTACATATATTGCCAGTGATGTTCGATTCGCATGGGATCCTGGCCCACAATATATCCCTCCAGTTTTTTCAGGACACCCATGGTTCCATCAATATAGCCCCAGGCGCCGATCTCCCCGATGCCGGCAATCCCCTCGTCTGTGTGCAGCCTGATGAATAAATACTTGCTTGCAGGGATTAATTCCATCCTTGTAATTTTCATTGCAAAACCTCCAAATGTTCATAACACAGCACTGCTTTGCGATGACAGCCGGTCATTTGCACAATTTGGACAATAACAATGTAGCAAAATATTGTGAAAATCGTCAAATTAAAATAAACAATCCTCCGGATAACAAAAAGTTATCAGAAGGCCGGTGCGCCTTCTTCCACGATCGGGAGAAGTTCCTGGCGAACGATGTGAATCACATCCTTCACCAGGTCTCTATTTGCACTGTTCTCCTTGTAGGCCACTTTTGACAGCCTGCACATGGGAGGGCTGCTGAAAATGCAGAATGCGAGTCTGGTATCCAGATGAGGATAGATGCGATGATAATCGAAGGCATTGACCAGCAGGACGCCGCATCCCTTTGCCGCCATATGATAGGCGGTATCCAGATTGCCCAGCATGACGGTGTTTGTCGGATGAATGTCCTGCTGAGACAGCATCTTGTTTGTGAACTCGTAAAATCCGTTTGTGGGTGAGGGCATGAGAAAGGTTTCTCCCTCCAGTTCCTGTCCGGTGATGCGTGCGGGATGATAGATGGTCGCCTCATGCACGGCGAATCCGGAGCCGCAGGCGGAGGCACGCGGAATCACACAATAAATATACTCCCTGCGTATATCCTCATAAGTGATGTCCTGATACGCAGAGGTTAGCGCCCCAAACGCTACATCCAGAGAACCATCAATAATGCCGCCGTCCATATCTTTAAGGCCACCATCCTGAACATGGATAGAAACATCCGGGTGAATTTTCTGAAACGCGGGCACCAGAATCGGCAGCCATTGCATACCGCGGGTCATTCCCATACCAATACGGAGAGTACGCCGCGGTGCCCCCATATCCTGGAGTGTCATACGCAGCATGGTTTCGGATTTTTGTATTTCCTTCATTTTGGCGATATACAGCGCACCGGCTTCCGTAATCTGAATCGGTTTGGCATTTCGGTCAAACAGTTTTACTCCCAGATGCTGCTCTAATTTATTGAGGTAAGCAGTCAACCCGGGCTGTGAAATGTACAGGCGGGCGGCTGCTCTGCGCAGGTTCCTCTCCTCTGCCACGGCAAGCACATAATCG
>JAJQDL010000046.1 GCA_021202235.1 Lachnospiraceae bacterium | reverse complement strand
CCGGAACAGCCTGGACTGTTGTCCCGTTAAGGGGGTTGGGGCAGTTTGGCCGATGCGTTTGACCCTAACAAGCCCGCCTGGGCGCAGGAGTATCAGGAACTGAAAAATCTGCTGACCGAGGAGGAATACGCCGCCGCCCGTGCTTCTACCCTGAACGCACACTATACAAGCCCCACTGTTATTAAGGCCATCTATGAGGCCGTCGGCAACATGGGTTTCCAGACCGGCAATATTCTGGAGCCGTCAATGGGTGTGGGCAACTTTTTCGGGCTGCTCCCTGACAGCATGGCGGGCAGTAAGCTCTACGGCGTGGAGCTGGATTCCCTCACCGGGCGTATCGCTCAGCAGCTCTATCCCCATGCGGACATCAAGGTAGCCGGGTTCGAGACCACAGACCGCAGAGATTTCTATGACCTGGCGGTGGGCAACGTGCCGTTTGGCGATTACAAGGTCAACGACAGACCCTACAACAAGTTGGGATTCAGTATTCACAACTATTTCTTTGCGAAAGCCTTAGACCAGGTGCGTCCCGGCGGTGTGGTGGCCTTTGTCACTTCCCGATACACGATGGACGCTAAATCCCCGGAGGTACGCAAGTATCTGGCGCAGCGGGCGGAACTGCTGGGAGCCATCCGGCTGCCCAACAATGCGTTCCGCGCCAATGCCGGGACGGATGTTGTCTCGGACATTATCTTTTTGCAGAAGCGGGACACGCCCATCGACATCGAGCCGGACTGGGTGCATCTGGGGCAGACTCCGGGTGGATTTGCCATCAACAGTTATTTTACAGAGCATCCGGAAATGATCCTGGGGGAGCTGACATCCCAAAGCACGCAGTATGGCCGGGAGGAATGTACGGTGATTCCCCTTCCTGACGCTGACCTGGCGGAACAGCTGAAGGAGGCAGTTACCTATATTCATGGCAGCTATCAGCCGATGGAGATTTCTGCCGAGGAGAGCCCGCTGTCCGGTACAGAGACCCTTCCCGCTAGCCCGGATGTGAAGAACTTTTCTTTCGCAGCCGTTGACGGGGAGGTGTATTATCGGGAGGGCTCCGTGATGCGCCATGTGGCGCTCAGCGAGACGGCCAGGCAGCGGGCGCTGGGCATGATCTCCCTGCGGCAGACGGTAAACGAACTGATCGGGTACCAGCTGGAAGACTACCCGAAAGAAGAGATCCGGGCCAAACAGCAGGAGCTGGAAACAGCTTATGATTCTTTTACAGAGAAATACGGCCTGTTGAACTCCCGCCCCAATGCGAGGGTATTCGGGGATGATTCTTCCTATTATCTCCTCTGTTCCCTGGAGGATGTGGACGAGGATGGAAAGCTGATCGGCAAGGCGGATATGTTTACGAAACGGACGATCCGGCCGGACCAGAGTGTGACCAGCGTGGACACACCGGTGGAGGCTCTGGCTGTTTCCATCGGGGAACAGGGGCGGGCTGATCTGCCTTTTATGTCTCAGCTGCTGGGGACGCCGGGGGGAATATGGCCGTATCATAGAGGAATTGTCCGGTGTCATTTTCCGTGATCCGCTGGAAGCATCCGCGGAGGACGTGACGAAGGGCTGGCACACGGCAGACGATTATCTGTCCGGGAATGTCCGGGTGAAACTACAGGCGGCGAAGCTGGCGGCCAAGACGGATCCCGGCTATGCGGTGAATGTGTCGGCGCTGGAGAAGGCGCAGCCAAAAGACCTGGAGGCTTCGGAGATTGATGTGCGGCTGGGGGCGACCTGGATTGAGAAGGAATATATCCAGCAGTTTATGCAAGAGACCTTTGAGACGCCCTTTTATATGCGGCGCAGTATTGAGGTGAAGTTCTCGCCGCTGACAGCGGAATGGCAAATCACCGGGAAAACCATACCAAACCGCCACGATGTAGCGGCCTATGTGACCTACGGCACAGACCGGGCCAACGCCTATCGGATTTTGGAGGAGACCTTAAATCTTAAAGACATACGTATCTATGACACAGTAGAGGATGTCGACGGCAAGCAAAAGCGCATCTTGAACAAGAAAGAGACGACCCTGGCCCAGCAAAAGCAGCAGGCAATCAAGGACGCTTTTCAGGATTGGATATGGAAGGATCCAGAACGGCGGGAGACCCTGTGCCGGACGTATAATGAGCTGTTCAACAGCATCCGGCCCCGTGAGTACGACGGGAGCCATATCCATTTCGTGGGAATGAACCCGGAGATCACTTTGCGGGAGCATCAGAAAAATGCCATTGCTCACGTCCTTTACGGCGGCAACACCCTGTTGGCACATGAAGTGGGGGCAGGGAAGACTTTTGAGATGGCGGCCGCCGCGATGGAAAGCAAGCGCCTGGGGCTGTGTCAGAAATCCCTCTTTGTGGTGCCGAACCACCTGACCACGCAGTGGGCCAATGAGTTCCTGCGGCTCTACCCCAGCGCGAAGATTCTGGTGGCAACAAGGAAGGACTTTGAGACGGCGCGGCGGAAGAAATTCTGTGCGCGGATTGCTACCAGCGACTATGACGCTGTGATCATCGGCCACAGCCAGTTTGAGAAGATTCCTGTTTCTGCAGAGCGGCAGGAACGCCAGCTGCGGGAGCAGATTGAGGACATTGAAGAAGCCATTTCTTCCATAAAATATCAGCGGGGTGAGAGCTTCACCATCAAGCAGATGGAAAAGACCCGCCGTTCCCTGCAGACAAAGCTGGACAAGCTGACCAGTACGGAGCGGAAGGACGATGTGGTGACTTTTGAGCAGTTGGGGGTAGACCGGATTTTCGTAGATGAGTGCCAGTATGTGAAGAATCTCTTCCTGTATACCAAGATGAGAAATGTGGCAGGATTGTCTACGTCGGAAGCACAGAGAAGTTCGGATATGTATATGAAATGCCGTTATCTGGATGAGATTACCGGAGGGCGCGGTGTGATTTTTGCAAGCGGGACACCTGTCAGCAACAGCATGACGGAGTTGTATACGCTCATGCGCTATCTCCAGTACGGTACCCTTCGGCGGATGGGGCTGACCCATTTCGACTGCTGGGCTTCGACCTTTGGCGAAACACAGACTGCCATCGAGCTGGCACCGGAAGGTACCGGATACAGAGCCCGAACCAGATTTGCCAAGTTCTTTAATTTACCGGAATTGATGAACATGTTCAAGGAGGTCGCAGACATCAAAACCTCGGAGCAGCTCATCGTGCCGGGCCCGGAAGCGAAGTGTGAAACCGGGGTGGTGCAGCCCTCGGAGTAGCAGAAATAAATGGTGCAGGACTTATCCGAACGGGCGGTAAAAGTGCACGCCGGCCTGGTGGATGCCTCGGAGGACAATATGCTCTGCATTACCTCGGACGGGCGTAAGATCGGTCTTGACCAGCGACTGATGAATCCGTTGCTTCCGGATGATCCGGACAGTAAGCTGAATGCCTGTGTGGGGAACGTACTCCGCATCTGGCAGGAGGGGACGCCGAACCGGCTGACTCAGCTCCTGTTCTGTGATATGTCCACGCCGAAAAGCGATGGAACCTTCAATGTTTATGATGATATCCGCACGAAACTGGAGGCAATGGGGATCCCCCATGAGGAGATTGCCTTTATCCATGACGCTGACACAGAGACGAAAAAGAAAGAACTGTTTGCCAAAGTGCGTTCCGGCCAAGTGCGGGTGCTTCTTGGTTCTACACAGAAAATGGGCGCAGGGACGAATGTTCAGGACCGACTGATTGCAGTCCACCATCTGGATGTGGGATGGCGGCCGGCCGATCTGACCCAGCGCAATGGTCGGATCATCCGTCAGGGGAACAGGAATAAAGAGGTGCAGATTTATAATTATGTCACCGAGGGGACCTTTGACGCCTATCTCTGGCAGACCCTGGAGAATAAACAAAAGTTTATCTCGCAGGTCATGACCAGCAAATCGCCGGTCCGTTCCTGTGACGATGTGGATGAACAGACACTTTCCTATGCGGAGGTAAAAGCACTCTGCGCCGGGGACAGCCGTATTAAAGAAAAGATGGATCTGGATATTGATGTGGCCCGGCTGAAAGTGCTGAAAGCGGATTATCGCAGCAAGCAGTACCGTCTCGAAGATCAGTTGCTGAAATACTTTCCGAGGGAGATCGAACAGCAGCGAAGCAACATCGAAGGTTTTCAGAAGGATATGGAGACGGCTGCTGCACATCCGCATCCCCAGGACGGCTTCGCCGGGATGACGGTTGGCGGGAGAACCTATACAGAAAAAGCGGATGCCGGGGAGGCGATTCTCACGGCCTGTAAATCCGCACATGCCGTCGCCGGCTATCCGCTGGGCAGTTACCGGGGCTTTCCGATGGAGCTGTCCTTTGACAGCTTTTCAAAGGAATTTACGATTGCCCTGAAAGGAAACATGACCCACCGTGTCTCCCTCGGCAGCGACGCCAGGGGCAATCTGATCCGTCTGGACAATGCCTTGAATCATATTTCAGTGAAGAAGGAAGAGGCGAAGAACCGGCTTACAGCACTGGAGCAGCAGAGGGAAGCCGCCCAGACAGAGGTGGGAAAACCGTTTCCTCAGGAAGAAGAGCTTGCAGAAAAATCTGCACGGCTTGCGGAGCTGGATGCGGCGCTCAGTATGGATGGAGGCGAAACCACTGCCCGGAAAACGGAAGAGAGGGAGGAGGGCGAGCGCCCTTCTGTCCTGAAGGATTTAAAGCAGAAGGTCGAACAGATCCCGCCGGCCCGCAGGGATGGCAGCTGGCAGTGTGAGGAGGTGCTGTGATGGAGATGGAAAACCGGGATGTGATGCTGCATTTCAGGGTCAGCCAATCCGAAGCAGAGTGCATCCGGAAAAAGATGGAGGAGCAGGGGTATCACAGCATGAGCGCCTATCTCCGGAAAATGGCGGTGGACGGGTTTTGCTTCCGGATCGATTATGATTATCCCAGGAAGATCAGCTCCCTCCTCCGGCGTTGCGGTAATAACCTAAACCAGTATGCAAGAGCGGCCAACGCCAGCGGCAGCATTTATACGGCGGATATCCAGGACCTGCAGGAAAGACTGGAGGAAATCTGGAAGAATCAGAAGGAATCCCTGCAGATGCTTGCCGCATTCCGGTGAGCCGTTCTGGTTCGGCATGGAGAAAAATCCCCATGCCGGTGGTACATAACCGGAGCGATATTGTTGCGGTCCTCCCG
>JAJQDL010000190.1:4688-5258 GCA_021202235.1 Lachnospiraceae bacterium | reverse complement strand
CGAGCCTCCTGGGTGTCGTCTCCTCTGCGGCGTCCTGCGTCTTTTATGTGCTGTTGGCTCTGGGACTGTACGGCTGGATCCTGGTGCCGCTGGTGTTCTTCCTGATGGCGCTGATGGCGGTCTATGTGGTGTCCTATCCGCGGTACCGGACGGAGCAGGTGCTGATGGCTTTCTTCGGCGTCTTCTATGTGGCGGTGATGATCTCCTATCTGTATCAGATCCGTGTCATGGAGAACGGCGCCTTCCTGGTGTGGCTGGTCTTCATCAGCTCCTGGGGCTGTGATACCTGCGCTTACTGCGTGGGAATGCTCTTCGGGAAACACAAGATGACTCCGGTGCTGAGTCCCAAGAAATCGGTCGAGGGGGGCATCGGCGGTCTGGCGGGAGCCGGACTGCTGGGCGTGATTTTCGCGCTGGTATTCCGGGAGCATCTGACGGTGTTTGCGCATCCGGTGTGGATGCTGGGCATCATCGGCGTGGTCGGAGGCGCGATCTCCGTGGTGGGTGATCTGACGGCCTCGGCCATTAAGAGAAATTTTGTGATCAAGGATTACGTCACGGAGATCCGCG
>JAJQDL010000190.1:0-4678 GCA_021202235.1 Lachnospiraceae bacterium | reverse complement strand
CTTCGTCAGTGTGTTCATCACAGCGCCGTTGGTGTATTATCTGATTCTTATGCTGCAGATGGTGGGAGGATCCGGGGCAAATGCTTTTGCCCGCGGCCTCATTGGACGAAGGACGACAGGAACATTCCGGCTGTCCGGCAGAGGATGGCGGAAGGGAGACAAGGATGAGGAAATTATCGATTCTCGGTTCGACCGGATCGATCGGGACGCAGACCCTCGAGGTGGTCCGGGCCAACGGAGACTTTCAGATAACGGCTCTGGCAGCCGGCTCGCGGGTGGAGCTGATGGAGGCGCAGATCCGCGAATTCCGGCCGCAGCTCGCCTGCATGTGGACGGAGGAGGCGGCGCGCGATCTGCGCGCACGTGTGGCGGATCTTCCGGTGCGGGTTGTGACAGGGATGGAAGGTCTGCTTGAGATCGCGACGGAGCCGGAGGCGGAACTCGTCGTAACGGCCGTGGTGGGGATGGTAGGAATTCGCCCGACGATGGCCGCTATGCGGGCAGGAAAAGATATCGCCCTGGCCAATAAGGAGACGCTGGTGACGGCGGGGCATCTGATCATGCCTCTGGCGAAGGAGTGCGGCGTGCGCATCCTTCCCGTAGACAGCGAACACTCGGCGATCTTTCAGTGTCTGCACGGGAACCGGCAGAACATGGTGAGCCGTATCCTGCTGACGGCCTCCGGCGGCCCTTTCCGGGGCCGGACACGCGAGGAACTGCGAAATATACAGGTAGAGGATGCCCTGAAGCATCCCAACTGGTCGATGGGCAGGAAGATCACGATTGATTCTTCCACCCTGGTGAACAAGGGCCTGGAGGTCATGGAGGCCCGGTGGCTGTTTGACGTTGGTCTGGATCAGGTCGAGGTGGTCGTGCAGCCGCAGAGTGTGATTCATTCAATGGTGGAATTCGAAGACGGGGCGATCCTGGCGCAGCTGGGAACGCCGGATATGAAGCTGCCGATTCAGTACGCGCTGTATTATCCGGACCGGCGGCCGCTGGCCGGGGAACGGCTGGATTTCGCGGCGCTGGGGCAGATTTCATTTGAGGCGCCGGACCGGAAGAACTTCCCCGGACTGGACCTGGCGCTCCGGGCCGGACGGCGGGGAGGCTCGCTGCCTACGGTCTTTAACGCAGCCAATGAATGGGCCGTGGCCCGTTTCCTGGAGCGGAAGCTGCGTTATCTCGAGATTACGGACTGTATTCAGGCAGCCATGGAGCATCACCGCGTGGTGGAGCATCCGGATGTGGAGGAGATCCTGGAGGCAGAGCGGGAGACAGATGAGTATCTGGAGAGCCGCACTCATTGAACCGGAAAACAGAGGGCCGGAAGTCGCAGCGGGGCGGAGATTCCGGTATGCGGCAGAAAAACGGCATCTTGTGACAGAAACACGGAGGTTTGACATTGCTTAGTATCATCATCGCCATACTGGTGTTCAGTTTTCTGATCCTGACCCACGAGCTGGGACATTTTCTTTTCGCCAAGAGGGCGGGGATCGGCGTCATAGAATTTTCCATCGGCATGGGGCCGCGGATTGTCAGCCGTCAGATCGGCGAGACGCTGTATTCTCTGAAATGGATTCCCTTCGGCGGTTCCTGTATGATGGTGGGAGAGGACTCAGACGATGACGCGGAAAATGCTTTCAACAACAAGTCGGTCTGGGCGCGTATCCTGGTGGTGGCCGGCGGACCGCTGTTTAATCTCATCAGTGCGCTGATCCTGTCCGTGATCATCATCGCCTGTGTCGGCAGCAATCCGGCGCAGGTATACAGTGTGTATTCCGGCTATGGAGCCGATGCGGCGGGGATTCAGACGGGGGACGTGATCACTTCCATCAATGGTCATCGAATCACCATGGGACGGGACATCGAGCTGCTTTTGCTTTCGGATCCGCTGGACGGCGGTGATGTGACCGTGGAATATGTGCGGGATGGGGAGACGTATACAGTCACCTACGATTCCACCTACACGACCTATCGTCTGGGCATCAGCTATTACGCCGATGAGTCGGAGGCGGTGCTCAGCGAGATCACCGCGGGCACTCCGGCCGCGGAGGCGGGGCTGCAGGAGGGGGATGTGATCACCTCCATCAACGGCACGGCCATTGCCACCGGCGAGGAGATTCAGACATATTTCGCGGAGAATCCTGCGGACGGCAGCGCGATCACGCTGACCTATGAGCGGGACGGTGTGACCACGGAGACGACGATCACACCGGTGTATTATGAGACAGAGAGCCTGGGCTTCGAAGCCTCGTATCTGCGGGTGAAAGCATCGATTCCCGGGGTGATTAAATGTGCTTTCCAGGAGGTCGGCTACTGGATGCGCTACACTCTTCTCTCGCTGCGGCTGCTGGTGACCGGCGGCGTCAGCGTCTCGGAGGTTTCCGGGCCGGTGGGCATCGTATCGGCCATCAGTACGACAGTGGAATCCAGCAGTTCCGACGGACTCTTCTATGTGGTCATGAACCTGATCAATATGGCGATCCTGCTCTCTGTCAATCTGGGTGTGCTGAACCTGCTGCCCATCCCGGCGCTGGACGGAGGAAGGCTGCTGTTCCTGATCATCGAGGCCATTCGCCGCAAGCCCATTCCGCCGGAGAAGGAGGGCATGGTGCACACCGCAGGCTTCGTGCTGCTGATGGTCTTCATGGTCTTCGTCATGTTTAACGATATCGTAAAAATATTTACGTGATGCCGGATTTTGAAAGCGCGTCAGCGTGAACACCCGCAGGGCGCTCTTCGAGAAAATCCGGGGGCATCACCAGGGTCACAGGAGGGTTGCACAGATGAGAAGAAGGACGCGCGAAGTGCGCATTGGCGATGTGGCCATCGGCGGGGAGAATCCCATCCGTATTCAGTCTATGACCAACACGAAGACGGAGGATGTGGCGGCCACGGTGCGCCAGATCCTGGAGCTGGAGGCGGCGGGCTGTGAGATCATCCGCTCCACAGTTCCCACGCCGGAGGCGGCAGAGGCTTTCACAGAGATCAAAAAACAGATTCATATTCCCCTGGTGGCGGACATTCATTTCGATTATCGGCTGGCGATCGCGGCGATCGAACACGGCGCGGACAAGATCCGCATCAATCCAGGCAACATCGGCAGCCGCGAGCGGGTGCGGGCCGTGGTGGACTGCGCACGGGAACGGAATATCCCCATCCGGGTGGGCGTCAACAGCGGCTCTCTGGAGAAGGACATTTTGCGGAAATACGGCGGTGTGACGGCGGAGGGGCTGGTGGAGAGCGCGCTGGACAAGGTGGCGCTCATCGAAGATATGGGGTATGACAATCTGGTCATCAGCATCAAGTCCTCCAATGTAAATATGTGCATCCGGGCGCATGAGCTGATCGCGGACCGCACGGAGCATCCTCTCCATGTGGGTATCACGGAGGCCGGTACGGTGACGACCGGTACGATCAAGTCGGCGGTGGGGCTGGGAGCGATCCTGCATCAGGGAATCGGCGACACCCTCCGTGTCTCACTGACCGGCGATCCGGTGCAGGAGGTCATAGCGGCGGCAAAGATCCTGCAGGCGCTGGAGCTGCGTCAGAGCGGCGTGGAGGTCGTATCCTGCCCGACCTGCGGCCGGACCAGCATCGATCTTATCGGCCTGGCGAATCAGGTGGAAACGCTGGTCGCCGGGTATGACCTGCCCATCCGGGTTGCCGTCATGGGCTGTGTCGTGAACGGTCCCGGAGAGGCCCGGGAGGCGGACATCGGCATCGCCGGCGGCAAGGGCGAGGGTCTGTTGATCAAAAAGGGAGAGATCGTCCGCAAGCTCCCGGAGGCGGAGCTGCTGCCGGCGCTGAAATACGAGCTGGATCACTGGGGCGAATAGGAGACTTCGGAAGAACACAGGGAAATAGAGGAAGAGCCGGCATCCCGCGGGGAAGGACGGCTCCGGAACGGAAGGGTGTCGAGCAAATGGAAGAAAAAACGCTGCGGGAGGTACTGCCGGATCTGAAAACATCGGATCATTTGATGAATCTTCTGGATGAGATCCGGGTGACGCGCCTCGCCATGCCCCGGGACCGGAGCAGTCTGCGAATCTACACGGACTGCGGCCGCCTGGTGGCCAAGAAGGATATCTATGTGTTGGAGGCGGCGATCAAGAAGCAGTTTTTTGCCCGGAAACCGGTGACCGTGAAGATCCGCGAGCATTATCATCTGGAGGGCAAGCCGCTGGAAGAGGCCCTGGCCGAGTACAGGGACAGCATCCTGTTGGAATTAAAGGGCTATCATCTTATCGATTATAACCTGTACCGCAACGCTGAAATCCATGTGGAGGAGGGGAACCGTGTCGTCCTGGAGGCGGAGGATACGCTGGTTAACCGCTCGCGGGCGCAGGAGCTCTGCCGGGTGCTGGAGAAGATCCTCAACGAACGGCTGGGTTATCAGGCGGAAGTTCGCTGTCATCTCGGAGAACATAAAAACGTGATCCAGAACAACTATGACGACGTCGTGGTGGCGCAGGTGGATCACATTGTCGAGGAAGCGACGCAGGCCCGGAAGCACGCCCGGGCGGGAGAGAAGACGGCAGCTGCCCGCGCTGAACGTCAGAAGGAATACCGGAAACGTCCGCCCCGTGGGAAGATGATGGATCCGGAGGACGGCTTCGGAAGAGAGTTCGAGGGGGAGACGCTGCCGATCGAGCAGATCGACGGAGAGATTGGC
>JAJQDL010000043.1 GCA_021202235.1 Lachnospiraceae bacterium | reverse complement strand
GGATAGCTGCGGATGTGTTCGCAGACTGACGGAATCGGTGTCGGGAAGATTACACGGACATCGCGCAGAGAGAGGAGGGACAATCGTGGACAGTGAGGCGGAAGAACTGAGGCGGGCCGAAGCGGAGCACCGGATCCGAAATCTGGTCTGGACCGTCAGCGGGGACTACGGGATGCAGGTGCAGCCGGATGTGGAGCTCTTCCTGCGTTCCCGGGAGCGGGGACTCTATCGGGCTGTGTGCGAGGGAGCCTTTTTCCGTTATTACGACCGGCGGGAATTCTCTCTCTATCTGATGAAGAAGCTGTACTTTGAGGCGGATGAACGGATGCTGGAGCGGATCGTCCATCTGTGTATGGATGCCGCGGTGTTCCGCACTGTGATCCGGGAGAGGCCGGGCGTGGAGGCGCTGCGCCGTCAGGCCGCGGAGGAATTCCTGGAGAGGGAGTTTGCTGCGAATACCTCCACACCTCTGGGACATCTGTTCCTGTGCTACTATGGACGGATCACCGGGGGAAGCGCCGGAGCGGACGCTGTCAACACAGAGATGCTCGCCGTGCTCTCGGAGCTGGAACGGGAGATCCCGGCGGGAGAGCGGGTCTCTGCCCGTCCTGTGATCGAGGCGGTGGACTGCATCTATAACCGCCTGGTGGATCCGGGCTTCCTGCGGCGTCATGGAGATCTGGCGCATGTGCTGGGGGTGACTCTGGAGGAGCGGCCGGAAAGGAAAGTTGACTGGACTGATTTCCTGCCGTATGAGGCAGAAGATCTGCCTTTCGAGGAGCCGCCCGTCGCCGCTGACTCCCCGGAAACAGCCGCAGAACGTCGGGCGGGAGCCGGCGCGCCGATTCAGTTAGATGAAAAGACCCGGGCCCGGGCCTATTCTTACATGGAACTGAATTATGGCCGTTCCTATATGAAACCGCTGGAGCAGAAGCGTCTCAATCATGCTCTGTGCCGGGGGACGCACGACGGCTGCAGCCTGTATTTCACGGACGGGATCCTTCACAATATGGTCCGCAGGAATTATCAGTCCGAGTACGTGCGGCATCAGGCAGAGTTCAATCAGACCACCTGGCGCAGAAACCGTCAGATGGCAAACAGGAACATTCACATCCTGTCGGAGATGCTGCGGCAGGCTCTGATCCGGCGAACGGAGGAGGAATACGTCCGCAGCGAGACGGGGAGTATCATTCCGCGGGAGCTGTGGAGAACGAAATACACAGGAGAGAGACGGCTTTTTATGCGGCGGGTTCCCGCGGAGAATGCGGACTTCGTCGTGGATATCCTTATGGATGCCAGCGGTTCTCAGCGGGACCGGCGGGGAGAAGTGGCAGTGCAGAGCTTTATCCTCTGTGAGGCGCTGAGTATCGTGGGAATCCCGCACCGGGTGCAGAGCTTCTGTACCTGCTGGGATTATACGATCCTGCAGCGTTTCCGGGAATATGACGATCCGCGGGAGAAGAACCGGTCAGTTTTTGAGTACAGTACTTCGGCCAATAACCGGGACGGGCTGGCCGTGCGGGCGACCGCATATACTCTTCTGCAGCGCCCGGAGGAGAATAAGATCCTCATCATTCTCAGCGACGGACGTCCGAATGACCGGATCGTAAACCGCACCGTCAGCCGGGCGCCGGTTCTCTATACCGGTGAGTTCGCCGTGCGGGATACAGCGGAGGAGATACGCCGGGTTCGCGGCGCCGGGGTGGCGGTCTTGGGTGTTTTCGCCGGGGAGGAAGCGGATCTGGAAGCGGAGAAGAAGATCTTCGGGCGGGATTTTGCCTATATTCGGGATATCCGGCAGTACTCGCCCACGGGGGTGCGCTAGCTCCGCCGACAGCTGGATCTGATATGAGACGGTTTGACGGGGGAAGGAAAAAGGCCGGGCAGATTTTGTGCCTTCCGGTTGTTACGGTAAAAGCAGTTGACAAGAATCTACTTTCTCATTAAACTTAGGATGTTCTGAAGGGAGGAACCTCCATGTATTACACGGAAGCGGAAGCTGTTGAATTTTTGAATGACCATGACGTGACCTTTATCCGTCTGGAATTCTGCGATCCCTATGGGACGATGAAGAATGTTTCAATCATGAGCGCAGATCTGAATCGGGCCTTTACGGCGGGGATATCCATCGATGCATCGGCCATCCAGGGCTTTGCCACGGTGGATGAGTCAGATCTGTTTTTGCGTCCCGTGCCGTCCACGCTGACGCTGCTTCCCTGGCGGCCTGCGCAGGGACGAACGGCCAGCTTTTACTGTGAGATCACATATCCGGACGGACGGCCTTTTGAGATGGACAGCCGGCGGATCCTGCAGAAGGCGGTCGAGCATGCGGAGGCGATGGGGATTCGCTGCAGCTTCGGCGCGGAGTGCGAGTTCTATCTCTTTCAACGGGATGAAGAGGGAAGGCCGACCCTGAAGCCCTCGGATGACGCTACCTATCTGGCCGTGGCGCCTCTGGATCAGGGAGAGAGCGTACGCCGCGAGATCTGCCTGGCACTGCAGCAGATGGATTTCACGCCGGAGGCTTCCCGCCATGAGGTGGGACCCGGACAGAATGAGATTGATTTCCGTTACAGTGACGCGATGACTTCGGCGGATAACGTGCAGACCTTCAAGTCCGTGGTCGAGACGGTGGCAGCTGCCAATGGCCTTCACGCGAATTTCCGGCCCAAGCCTCTGGCAGATCAGGCGGGAAATGGCTTTCATGTAAATATGTCGCCGCGGCGTCTGGGAAGCACGGACCCGGATCCGGATCTGAAGCGCCATTTCATGGCCGGAATTCTGGCGCGGGTGCGGGAGATCACGGCATTCCTGAACCCCACTGAAGAGTCTTATCAGCGGCTGGGGAGCTTTAAGGCGCCGCGCTATGTTTCCTGGTCGCCGTTAAACCGTTCTCAGCTCATCCGCATTCCTGCAGGGATCGGCGAGTATGACCGGATTGAGCTGCGGTCTGCGGACTGCATGACGAATCCTTATCTGGCCTACGCTCTTCTGCTGGAAGCGGGGCTGGAAGGTATTGCGGGCGAGTGGGAACCGCCGGAACCGGTGAACCGCAATCTGTATGAGGCGCCGGAGAGTGAGCTGCAGGAGATTCCTCAGCTTCCCTCCACGTATCACGAGGCGATTCGTCTGGCCGAAGAGAGTCAGCTGGTAAGGAGGGTCCTGCCGGAGGGCACCTTCACAGCGTATCGTTCGCAGGCCAGGGAATAAAGGGAAGGTGAGCGCATGGCAACAGTGCAGAGCGTGCTGGTGGTTTCCAGCAGTGAGAAGAGCGGGAGAATTTTAGCCGGTCTGACGAACCCTTCTCTGTGCTATCCGATCCAGTTCGAGAAGAGCGGGAGCGGGTGCCGCAGGAGGCTGCTGGAGTGCGGCTACGATCTCATTGTCGTGAATGCACCTCTCTCTGACGAATTTGGCCACGACCTGGCGATGGATCTGGCAAGGGAGACATTGTCGGGCGTGATTCTGCTGGTGAAGAATGATATCTACGAGGAGGTCTGCGACCGGGTTGGCGACGCGGGCGTCCTGACGGTCCCCAAACCGATCTCCAGCCAGGTCTTTCATCAGACGATACGCCTGGCCGCGGCAGCCAGGGCGCGTCTTGTGGAGGCGCGGCGGGAGAACGAGAAGCTCAAGCACAAGCTGGACGAAGCAAAGCAGGTGGGACGAGCCAAGTGTATTCTGGTGGAGCGCCGGCAGATGACGGAAATGCAGGCACATCGTTATATCGAGAAGCAGGCCATGGACACGCGCTCCACGAGGCGTGAGGTAGCGGAGAAGATCATAAAAACAGAAGGATGAGGACGGACGAAGATGAGAGCGAACGAGAAGCTACACGAAGAGTGCGGAGTGTTCGGAGTCAGTGTGAGCATGGAAGAAGCGGCAGGAATCACCTACAACGGTCTGCTTGCCATGCAGCATCGGGGCCAGGAGGGCGCTGGAATCGCAGTCTCCCGGGGAAATAAGATCCTGTATCACAAGGACCGGGGCCTGGTCAGTGAGGTTTTCACGAAGGACGTCATGGAGAAAATGCCGGCCAGCCATATGGCAATCGGCCATGTGCGCTACTCGACCTCCGGAGCTGACACTCTGGACAATGTCCAGCCCTTCATCAATGACTGGATGACCGGACGGATTGCCACCGTTCATAACGGAAATGTGCGCAACGCCGAGGAGATACGGGATCACCTTCAGTTCTTCGGCGTGAATTTCGATGCGACCAGTGACTCGGAGATCATCGCCTCCCTGATCGCCTATAAGACCATGCAGCTGGGCGGCGATATCCTGCATGGAGCCACCGAGGCCTGTAAGAAGCTGGAGGGAGCATACTCCCTGCTGATCATGAGCGGCGACCACAAGATCATCGCCCTGCGGGATCCCAACGGATATCGTCCCCTCTGTCTCGGGGAAAATGAGTACGGCGTCTGTGTGGCCAGCGAGACCTGTGCTCTGGACAGCTGCGGCTTCACCTTCGTCCGCGATATCGAACCGGGCGAGGTGGTGGTCATTGAGGACGGACGGGTTACCCACAGTGAGATCTTCACGGTAGGGCGTCAGGAAGGACTGTGTATCTTCGAATATGTTTATTTTGCCCGGTCAGATTCTGTGATCGACAGTCAGAGCGTCTATGAGGCACGGCTTAACATGGGAAAGATTCTGGCCCGCGAATATCCGGTGGAGGCGGACGTGGTCTGCGGTGCGCCGGACAGCGGCCTGGATGCCGCCGCAGGATATTCCATTGAGAGCGGGATTCCTCTGGTCACCGGCTTCGTGAAGAACCGTTATATCGGACGCAGCTTCATTTTCCCTTCCCAGGCGCAGCGGAAGAATGCTGTGAAGATGAAGCTGAATCCCCTGCGTCCGGCCGTTGAGGGGAAGAGGGTTGTTTTGGTGGATGACTCCATCGTCCGGGGAACGCCCAACGATCTGAGCATCGCCAACCTGCGCCATGCCGGCGCGACTGGGGGTCATGTCCGTATCTCCTCGCCGCCCTTCCTGCATTCCTGTTATTACGGCACGGATGTGGCGGAGGAGAGTCAGCTGATCGCCAACCAGCTCTCCATTGAGGAGATCTGCCGGAAAATAGGCGCGGACTCTCTGGGATACATCAGCATCGAGGGACTGAAGGAAGCCTGCCGCGGCAGTCGGAGACAGTTCTGTACCGGCTGGGTCCTCGGGGAGTTCTGGCTGGAGAAAAATATTCGATAGAAGAACCGGGAAAATGTCTCTTCTTTCGCGCTGGCGCGGCGGGAGAGACATG
>JAJQDL010000133.1 GCA_021202235.1 Lachnospiraceae bacterium | reverse complement strand
CTAACATATCTTTAAGAGTCTGTTTTTTTTTTTTAATTATTAGGAGACGTTGGTGATCTACACCTATGACAGCACCCTGAAAAAACCGCATGGAGACTGGCGCAGCGGCGAGAACTATGCCATCGCCCGCACGGTCGAGACGGTGCTGGAACAGCTGCTGGAGTATAAGAAGCGGGAGGGGCGGGAGCCGGGAAATATTCTTCTGCTGGGGCGCTTCGGGTTCGACGGGGAGAAGCTGGCGCGCTCGGGTCTCTTCGAGTATATCAACCGGGGAAGCCGGCTGAAAAGCGTGCGCTATCCGCAGCTGGATATCACCTTTATGACGGCGCATTCCTCCAAGGGCCTCGGCTACGACGATGTCATCGTGGTGAACGGCAAGAATGACACCTACGGATTTCCCTCAAGGATCGAGGACGATCCGGTTCTGGCCTTCGTCATCCGGGGCGACCATTCGATGAATTATGCGGAGGAACGGCGGCTGTTCTATGTGGCGATGACCCGGACGAAAAACCGCGTGTTCTTCATTGCTCCGGAGCAGAATCCGTCGGAATTCCTCCTGGAGCTGAAGCGGGATTACCGGAATGTGCAGTTGAAGGGGGACTGGAACGAGGAGGGCGGCGTGCGGCTTCCCCGCAAGACCTGCCCCCTGTGCGGCTACCCGATGCAGCTGAAATACAAGCGGGCTTACGGTCTCAGGCTTTATCTTTGCACGAACGAACCGGAGCTGTGCGGTTTTATGACCAATGATCTGCGGGCCGGGAAGCTTTCCATTCAGAAATGCGACTGCTGCCAGGATGGATATCTGGTCGCGAAATCGGGGCGGACAAGCGGTTATTTCCTCGGATGCACGAACTATAAGCCAAATGGAAAAGGATGCAACCGGACCATTGGGAAACGACGCTTTTATGACCAGATGGGTTATGAGTGGGAGGATGCAGAGACATTTTCTGCGCAGACAGACCGGATGCGCGGGAGTTGACGCACGAAGGGTGAGACAGACAAATTTGTGTAAAATTTAATAGTTTTAAAATAAAAAATTTCTTTTATTGATATATCCAACATGCTATTATAAAAGAGACCCGGGGAGACAAATCCTTTTTGTCGCTCTGGGTTTCTTGCATCTGTGCGCAGGGCAGGCAGGCCGGAGACGTACGTTCGCGGATGCAGGGATAGCGTGAACGGGAAATATTTTTGCCGTTCATCATTGTTCGGAAAGCCATGTGGGGGGATGCTCTCCGTAGCTATTTCAAGGAGGAGTGAGATTTATGACGTACAAAATCAACCCAGATAGCACCATCACATCGGTCGATGACCTGAGCCGGTATATTCCTTTGGAAACGGAGGAAATACGCGCGGTGGCTGACCGTTACCCCATGTCGATTCCGGACTATTATCTGTCGCTGATCGATCCGGCGGATCCGGACGATCCTATTCGCAGGATGAGCGTTCCCTCCGTCGGGGAGATGGCCCGGGGCGGGACATTTGATACCAGCGGGGAGAATTCCAACACGGTCATGCAGGGTATGCAGCATAAATATCCGCAGACGGTTCTGCTTCTTTCCACGAACCAGTGCGCCATGTACTGCCGCTACTGTTTCCGCAAGCGGATGGTGGGGACAAAGAATACGGAGATCGCGGAGGATCTTGAGGCTATTTTTTCCTATATTAAGGAGCATCAGGAGATTACCAATGTCCTGGTTTCCGGTGGAGATTCGCTGATGATGGACAACGCGAAGTTGGAGCGATACCTGGCCGCGCTGACTTCCATCGATCATTTGAACTACATTCGTTTCGGGACCAAGATCCCCGTGGTGCTGCCGCAGCGGATCTCGGAGGATCCGGAGCTGCTGCAGATGTTTGAGCGCTATGGGGAGAAGAAGCAGCTGTACGTGATCACGCAGTTCAATCATCCCCGGGAGCTGACACCTGCGTCCGTGAAGGCAGTGAAAATGCTGAGACAGTGCGGTGTGGTCGTGAAGAACCAGTCGGTGCTTCTGAACGGCGTGAACAGCGATCCGGACACACTGGCGGAGCTGTTTAAAAGGCTCAGCGCGGCGGGAATCGTTCCCTACTATCTGTTCCAGTGCCGGCCTGTTTCCGGCGTAAAGAATCAGTTCCAGGTGCCGCTTCTGCAGGCGTACGATATCGTGGAGGGAGCCAAACGGCAGTTGGACGGGAACGCCAAATGCTTCCGCTATGCCATGTCCAATGTCAACGGGAAGGTGGAGATCCTCGGGAAGGAAGGAAACACAATGATCTTCAAGTACCAGCAGGCGAAGGACGAGGCAAACCGCGGCAGGCTCTTTTCACGGACTTTGACCGAGGAGGACTGCTGGGTAGTCTGAAGTGCCGGAGAGTCCGGTTCTGCGTGCTGCCGAGCAAAAAGTAAGAGTTTCATTGAAAGCCATAGTGATCTCTCATGTATGACCTGGGATCGCAATGGCTTTCTTTCTGCGTGTTGCCGATAACGGCAAAAATCTCCGCAATCTACGGTTGTATTCCTGCTGCAATCTTGCCGATAATGTGATATGCTGTACTCTGGATCGAGGTGAGGAGAATGAACGATCTTTCCGCTGCATTGAATCGAAAGAGGTGCCGTGGTATCATTGAAACAGAGAAAAATGCGCGAATTCAGGAGGTAATAGCAATGGCAGAGCGGGAATCAGCAGAGTCGGGCACGCGGCAGGGGAATCCGAGGAAGCCGCAGGGGGACGCAGGCACACAGATGCTGCGGCGGATGAATGAGAGCCACTGGGAGGTGACCGGCTGGGCGCTCAGCCTCTGGCAGTTCGGCGCTGCGGATCGAGTTCTTGATATCGGCTGCGGGGGCGGCGCAACGCTGCACCGCATGGCGGAGCAGGTGCCGGACGGACATCTGACGGGTGTGGACTATTCGCCGGTGTCGGTGGCTCTCTCCCGGGAGACCAATGCGGAAGCGATCGCCGCCGGACACATGGAGATTCGGGAGGCCTCGGTGGAGAACCTGCCCTTCGAAGACGGAAGCTTTGATAAGATCATTACGGTGGAAAGCTTTTATTTCTGGCCCGATCCGCAGGAGAACCTGCGGGAGGTGCGGCGTGTCCTCGCTCCCGGCGGGCGTTTCTTCCTCGTGGCGGATATCTACCAGAACGGGGCGCTGTCTCCCGCCACAGAAGAGATGGCGGCGGAATATCAGCTCTTTAATCCGACGAAGGAGGAATTCCGCCGGCTCTTCGAGAAGGCAGGATTTTCTGAGACCGTCGTTCATACGAAGGAGGGAACGAGCTGGATCTGCGTGGAAGGGCGGACACCGCACGCTGAAGGAGGCGGACAGTGAGCAATCTGGGTGTGATCTCAGAGGCGTCCTATCTGTCTACGGGAAATACGCCTCAGTACAGACGCATCATGCGGATCTTTTTCGAAGAGTATGAGAAGGCGCATTACCAGCTCTGCAAGGAGGATGTGCTGGAGCGGCTGCGGGAATACCCGGGGTATGAGGATTACTCCGTGGAACAGCTGAAGGTGGATCTGAATATGCTCGTGGAATGGAAGAATCTTACTCCGATTCAGGATCCCAGGCGGGTTTATACTATTGAAGATTACAAGAATAAACAGTATCAGTATTCCATGTCTGAATATGCGGTGGAGATTGAGCGGCTGACGGTCCGGCTGGAGAATCTGTTCGTAGAGGGCGGCACGCTTTCCTCCAGTTATATTCTGCGGATTGAGGAAGCTCTGCTCCGGGAACAGCAGCTGGATGCGCTTTCTCTGAAGGAGGTAAACGAGTGGTGGAGCAATCTTCAGGAGGATTTTAAGCGTCTGAATCAGAATTATCAGGACTATCTGCGGGAGTTTTATTCGGAGAAGGCAGAGAAAATTCTCAAATCCGTGGAGTTTATCCTTCACAAGGATCGCTTTATTGCCTATCTGAAGGAATTTGTCCGGGAGCTGCAGGTGAATGCTGCCCGGATTGAGGGATATCTGCAGGTCATTTCCGGGGAACGGGAGGAGAAGCTTCTGGAGAAGGTGGTTCGCAGTGAACTGGAGGTGCCGCACCCTCTTTCGGAGAAGCAGGAGGAGCCCCGGGAAGAGTCTATCCGCCGGAATGTCCGGGGCAAATGGGAGGTACTCCGGGCCTGGTTCGTCTCCACAGAGGGACGCCCCAGCGTCTGCAGCCGGGTGCTGGACATCACGGATGAGATCATACGCAAGATCATTCAGAATGCGGCCCTGATCGTGCAGCTTCAGAACTGGGGCATCAGCCGGAAGGATGATTATCAGAAATTCCTGTCTCTTTTTCTTGATTGTGAGGATGTCGACGAGGCACACAGGCTGTCGGCTCATGTCTTTGGTATCCAGCAGATTCGCCATTATAAGGTCAATGACAGCCGTTCGACGGACAGTATTCACAGCAGCGTCTATGAGGAGGAGCCGTCGGAATATATGCTGAAGCCGCGTACCCGCAGCTACCGTCCGCGCGTGGATCGGACCGGATTTGAGAACAAGACTTTGCAGAAGCTGGCGCAGAGACAGGACTTCCTGGCACAGGCGGAGCGCGACCGACAGATGGTGATGCGTTACATTCGGAACGGAAAACTGGCGGTGGCGGATATTGACGAGATTGTTCCTGCCTTTTTACGGGAGACCCTGCTGCGGTGGATCTCGGCGGCCAATCTGTCTGACAGCCGACGGGGAAGGACGGAATACGGGCAGGAGTATACGCTGCTCCGGAGGGAAGGAACCTGTACGCTGCGGTGTGAGGACGGCGATCTGACCCTGCCGGATTATGTGTTTGTGTTTGAGGAGGAGAAGCATGGAAGCGGCCCGTGCACTGATGGAACATTACTGGATCAGTAAGACGAAGGACCGTGAGCTGTATCAGAAGACGAAACGGTTCATGGGAAAACACCGGAAGTTTTTCACGGAACAATTGGGTTGGAACCTGATTTATAACGAACGGATCCTCAAGCTGGAAAAAATTCCCGCCCGGGCGGAAAGTTTTATGGGGATTCTGGATTTTACGGAGGTCCGGGATTACTGTATCTTCTGTGCGCTGCTGATCTTTCTGGAAGATCGGGAGGACGGGGAACAGTTCCTCCTCTCGGAGCTGGTGGATATGATCGAGGCGCAGCTGCAGGAGAAAATGGAGTTGGACTGGACGCGCTTCACGCACCGAAAATCTCTGGTTCGTGTGCTGAAATTTGCTGAGAAGATGGAGTTCCTGACGGTCTATGATGGCTCCAGCGACAGTGTGGCAGGGAGTGTGGAGCGGGAGGTTCTGTATGAAAATACAGGATTGTCCCGTTATTTTGCTGTGAATTTTCCGTACAGCATGGAGCATTTTACCAGTTACCGGGATTTTGAGGCGGCGCCGCTGGGG
>JAJQDL010000181.1 GCA_021202235.1 Lachnospiraceae bacterium | reverse complement strand
CCTACCCGGAGCCGAAGGCGGCCATCAGACGCAGGTACTCCTCATCCCCCTCCTCAAAGCACCCGTCCAGGATTTCCTCCCGCAGGAGTTTTCCCTCTCCTTCATCCGGAATGCGGAAATCGGGATCCAGATCCAGCCGGTAGAAGTAATTCTTCACCATCCACTGGCAGAAGCTGTCGATCGTCGAGATATGGGCCTGGTCCAACAGCGAGATCTGGCGTCGAATGTGAGAATTCCAGGGTTCTTCCTCCAGAAGCTCCCCGAGTCTTACCCGCAGCCTCTCCTTCATCTCCGCGGCCGCGGCCCGCGTGAAGGGTACCACAAGAAGCTGCGTCACAGCGCCCGGATGCGTCGGATCGGTCACCAGCTCCAGAATGTGCTGTACCAGCACCGCCGTCTTCCCGCTTCCGGCGGCGGCTGCCACCAGGAGATTCCGATCCCGGGACTCAATGACTTTTTTCTGTTCTGCTGTCCACTGTACCGCCATCGCTCTCTCCTTCCCCGACCGTTTCCTGTACCTGCCGCCAGATCTCTTCCTTCTTCTTCTCCGTCATTTTGCGGAAATGATAGCCGGGAATCTTTGCGTCGAATCCGCAGACGCCGGAGTAACCACAGTAATCGCAGCCGGTCTGCTTCTTTCTCCGACAGGGCAGGGCGGAGGCGCTGCCATCCTGAATCTCCTGGCCGAACTGCTGCACCTTTTTCCGCACATAACCCCGCAGCTCCCGGAATTGCTCTGTGGTCACCGTATCTCCGGCCACCGGTTCCTGATGCGCCGCGACACTCTTCGCGGCGTTGGTCAGACCGCGCATCCGTAGTTCCTTCAGGAGCTGCTTCTCGCGCTCATCCTCCTCCGGAATGCCGTCACACTCCAGTAGCGGATCCTGCACAGTGTAATAGTAAATCCCTGCGGGAATAATCTCGCGGTCCGGGTACCGTTTCTGCTGCAGCTCTGTCACCGCGTCCAGATAGACGACCAGCTGCAGCTGCTGCCCCTGCACGATGGCATTCAGATCCAGCCGCGTGCTTCCCGTCTTATAATCCACGATCTGAATATACCGGCGGTCGCCCTCTTCAAAGACATCCAGACGGTCTACCACGCCCTTCAGCACCATCCGCGTCCCGTCCGCCAGCCGGAACTGCATCGCGCCGGACGACCAGCCATCAAAATACATCTCAAAGGCCTCCGGCTCAAAATCTCCCTGATCCAGCTGCCTGCAGAGCGCCCAGATCGTCCGCTCCGCCAGATCTCCCCAGCGCTCCGCCAGGTGACGTCCCCCGGCGCTCTCGGACAGGTGATCGATCTCATCCGAAGCCGCCGCGGCGGACACAGCCTCAGCCGCCAGCGCCCGTCTCTCTTCCTCACTCAGAGAACGCCGATCCAGACCGCGCTCCCGGATCAGGCGAAAAAACGTTTCCAGCGCCCGGTGAAAATAATTCCCCCGATCTGCCCCGGTGAAGGTATTCTCCCGGCGTTCCGTCAGCCGCAGACCATAGGCCAGAAACTGTGCGCAGGCGCAGGCGGCGTACTGCTCCAGCCGCGTCACGCTCCCTGTCAGCTCCGGCCCGTACAGAGCCCGCGCCGCTTCCGCGGAAATGTTGTTTCTCCGGTATACAGAGAAAGCCGCCGAAAGAATCCGGTCAAAGCGCGCCGCACTGTCCTGCGCCAGACAGCGGACCAGTTCCCGGTAAGCCCGGCTTTCCTCGGGCCGCACCTCCCGCTCTTCCGGATCGGGCAGAGCCGACGATTCACGGATCGTCTCCGCCAGCACTTCCCAGGCGGCATTTTCCCCGGTGATCCGCTCCTTCCATGCCGTCTCCTCCGCATCCTCCAGATTCAGTCCCGGCAAAAGCTTCAGCAGCTGCGTCAGGAGATAGGAAGGACGTCTGGCCGTCCCGTCGCTGCCCATCTTGCTGCAGCTAAGAAACAGCTGCTCAGACGCTTTCGTAAGCAGCGTATAAAGATAAAAAATCTCCTGATTCGCCGAATCCTCCGTCGGCGGCGCCGGTTCCACTGCTTTTTCCTGAAGCAGCGCCCGCTCCCACTCAGAGAGGATCCCGGAAGAAGCCTGGGGTGCGGGAATAAGCCCGTCGTTCAGGCCGAGAATAATCAGCACACGCACATTTGTCCGGCGGCTGCGCCGCACGTCTCCGATCTGCACCAGATCCAGTCCGGTGGGGAGCATACCGAGCCGCGCTTCTGCGAGCCCCGCATCCAGGATATCGGAAAATTCCTGCCAGGAAAGGATCTCATCGCCCAGCAGAGCATCCATCTGATCCAGAAAGTCCAGAAGAAATTCACAGACCTTCTCACACTCCTCCGCCTTCTGATCCTCTCCAGCCTCGCGTCGGTTCTGCGCCAGCTGCTTCGCCTGCTCCGGCGCGTCCACAGCGGCCAGCATTTCCCGCAGCGCCGCCGTGCGCTCCCGCACCCGGCTCTGTCTGTCAACTCGGCAGCGGACCAGCGGCGCCAGATCGGCACAGACCGCTTCCCGGGCCGCATTCAGCGCTTCCAGATCCGGGACCCTCCTGCGATCCGGCACCCGCTCAAAGGGCGGGGCGCATTTCGTTCGTCCGCGAATGCCGCAGGCCAGCACGTAATTATCCAGCACATCCAGCGCTTCCTGTTCCAGCGGTCCCAAACCGCATTTAAGATGACGAAATACAGCTTCATAGGAGAAGTCCTTCTCCACCGCCTGAATCCCGCTGCGCAGATACTCCACGACCGGATTCCCGAGGATCCCCGCCGGCGTATCCAGGAAGCAGGGCACTCCCTCGCGGCGAAAAGCCTGTTCCAGATAAGGGCGGTATTCCTCGAGGTCTCCGGCCACCACAGCAATCTCCCGGTAGCGATAGCCCTGTTCCCGGACCAGCCGTGAAATAGCGGCGGCCGCCCACTCTGCCTCCTGGCGGGGATTGCGCAGGAGAACCGCCCGGATTCCCTCTCAGCTCTCCGGAGGCGTTTCGCGCTCTCCCAGACGCAGAAAATGCCGTTCCAGATATCCGAGAGCAGAATCCTCCCGTATGCGAAGATTTTTTGTCAGGCACTCTGTCTCCACAGTAATCCCGTTCTCCGCCGCCAGACGACGGCAGTGCGCCAGAGTACTTTTACTCAGATAAAAAAGCTCCTCCGGACGAGCCTCCGGCTCCCCCGCTTCTTCCTGCGGCAGCGTCAGCGCCAATGAAACCGATTTTGCCTGCCGGAACATTATCTCCAGGATTTCATACTGCACCGGCGTAAACCCGGTAAAACCGTCCAGAACCACCACCGCGTTCCGCAGGAAGCCGGAGCTCTCCAGGCATCCGTTCAATACGGACAGCAATTCCTCCGCCGCGATGGCATTTTCTCCCCGCGTCTCATTGAGAGCCTGATAGAAGATTCGCAGGTCCCGCAGCTTCCCTGCCAGAAGAGGCCGATCCGCCAGGTGCTCCGCCGTCTCTTCCAGTTTCTCTTCGGTGACACCGTATTGATCCAGCTCTGAGATCATCGTCATCAGCCGACTGATAAAACCGGCCTTCCCCAGACTCCGGCCAAAGACCTTCAGCTCTTCCCGATGCTCCCCGGCCGCCTTCCGCAGGAGCATGTTTTTCCCCATCTCCGTGAGGATCTGCAGGTCGCCGCGGCCCGCCTCACCCAGCACCCGGTAAGCCAGTCGCTCGAAGCTGAGAATATCAATATTCATCACCGCATGACGCGGATGAAGCGCGACCACCTCGCGCTGCGTCTCCATCGTAAACTGTTCCGGCACCAGAATCACATGGCGCCGGTCCGGATGGCGTTCCGACGAATCAATGAGGCGTTCCAGCAGGAGGCGGGTCTTTCCCGTCCCCGCGCCGCCGAGAAGTAGTTGCAATGACATAGAAGTTCCTTTCCACGCCCCGCAGGACAGTCACCACAAGGCTCTGCATTCGCCTTCGGCTCTGTTTTTCCTCAAAGCATGCCCTGTGGGTAAGGTTTTCCTTGTAAACGATTCCCTCAATGGATTTCAGTATAACATATTTTCTTCTTCGGCGGAATAAGATAGTGAAAAAGGCACGAGGAGCGGCTGCACATGAAGAAAACAAACATCCTGGTGCTGCGCATGAAGGAAGTCGTCTACACCCTGATTTTCCTCCTGCTCGGCATCTTTCTGGTCTTTCTGCTAATACATATGTTCTCCGGAAATCCGTCGTCGTCCACCACCTCCGCCGTTTACACACCCGGCGTCTATACCTCGGAGATGAATCTGGGCGGACGCACCGTCAACGTGGAAGTGACCGTGGACGCGGATCACATCAATTCCGTCCGACTGGTCGATCTCTCCGACTCTGTGGCCGCCATGTACCCGCTGATGGAACCGGCCATGGAATCTCTGGAGGAGCAGATCGTTGCCAGCCAGTCCTTAGAAGACATTACGTACGAGGAGTCCAGCAAATATACCAGCGAGGCGCTTCTGGAAGTGATCGAGAATACGCTGGAGAAGGCGAGGAAATAAATCATTCCTGCCCCGATCCGTTTCTGTTCGGGTGACGTTCGCCGACTTCTTGTAGTTTTCTGTTCGAGTGACGCCCGCCGCTTCTTCCAACCTCTTCGGACAGCTGAAACAGTCCTCAGAGGCAGGAAGAAGCCGACGGGCTGTTTGGTATAAGAAAAGCTGGTAAATGTCAACTCTGTTCCTGGATATATTTTATCACACGACATAACTTGCTTTTATTATGGAAATAATGTACAATATCTCTACGAGTATCGAGAGTCGGAGTATCTTAACCAGTATGCATGTCCTTTGACGGCTACGTGCTTTTCACTAAAGTAACATATTTCGTCTTGACACTTGTGCGCATAATGCGTATAATTTATCGTAAGGAGAAACAATAATGCGTGTAAGAGAACTGGAGAAGCTTCTTTTACAAGATGGATGGTATAAAAAGAATCAAAAAGGTTCCCATCGCCAATATATACACCCCAGTAAGCCTGGAAAGATAACAATCCCTTTCCACAGAGGTGATATCGATAAAGGAACCGCAGATTCTGTTCTCAGGCAGGCAGGGCTGAAATAAGCCCCTTGGTCAAATAGAATTCGGAGGTACTTTATGAAACTCGTTTATCCTGCTGTTTTTACTCCATGCAAAGAATCACCTGGCTATACAGTCGAAGTTCCAGATCTCCCCGGATGTATCTCGGAAGGACAGACTCTCCTGGATGCAATCGACATGGGAAGCGATGCTGCCAGCGGCTGGATTCTGGATGAAATGGAGGATGGAAAGGAATACCCCGCTCCGAGTGATTATAGCGAAGTCACTTGCCCACCAGGGAGTTTTGTGAACCTTCTTGTTCTTGACATGGATTCTTATGCGGAAAAATACGGTTCTAAATCTGTGCGCAAAAACATCACCGTTCCAGCCTGGCTGAACCCCTACGGAGAAAAAACAACATCAATTTCTCAAAGGTTCTCCAGGATGCACTGATGTCAGCAGCGCAAAACCAAAAGCAGAAAAGCTT
>JAJQDL010000120.1 GCA_021202235.1 Lachnospiraceae bacterium | reverse complement strand
GTGTCTGCAGACTCCCCCGCCTCCTCGTATATAAAAAGGTAGCCAGCGTTGCCAGCAATAAGATCCCCGCCTGCACGGCCCCGGCCGTATCGGCATCTGCGAATCCCCTGGCAACCAGGGCAAAAGATTGTTTGCCCTGGACGCCTCCGGCTGCCGCGCCCAGCGCCAGCCAGGTAGACAGCCTCAGATCGATCAGTGATTCCCGCTTCACCAGCGCCTTGCCCACGCTCCAGCCGCTCATACAGAGTACCGTGCAGCCAGACAGAAAATTGATCTGGCTGACACTGCCCGCCGCACAGGCGTCCAGCACCGGCTTAATGATCACGCCTCCGCCCATGCCGCAGATAGAACCGGCGAGACAGGCCAGAAAAGCAATCAGGAAAAAGATCATGCCCTTTCCTCTCTCGCTATGCCGATCCCGGTGAAGCCCAGAATAATGTCAAAGAGGAACCCGGTATAGCAGAAGATCGCCCAGGGGAAATAAGCCATCGTCGCCACGCCGAGCGTGCTGGCCGCATAGGAGCCGCCCGCCGACCAGGGCACCAGCGGAATCACCACCGTACCGGCATCCTCCAGGACACGGGACAGGTTCTTGCTCTTCAGGCCTCTCTCCTTAAAGGCATCCTGGAACAGTTCGCCGGACAGAAGAATCGGAATGTACGCATTTCCGGCCACGACAGACACAATAATCGTGGCAATGACCGTGACCAGAATCAATGTTCCGTCGCTGTGCACGAAGGACTTCAGGGTGTTCAGGATCACTTCCATGAAGCCGGCCGCCGTCATAACTCCGGCAAAAGTAAATGCACAAAGCACCTTCAGCACCGTATTCATCATACTCGTCATACCGCCCCGGACGACCAGCGTCAGCACGGTATCCGCCACCTCCGCCGTATCCTGTCTGCACATGGCGGTTGTGTAACCGCTGTATGCCGCCGTGATGCCCTCGCCGAGCGTGCTTCCCTGGAAAATCATCGCCAGGATGACCGCCGCCACCGAAGCGGCAAACATCACCGGAACGGTCGGCATTCCCCTAAAGGAGCAGACCAGAACGATCACCAGCGGAATCAGCAGAAGAATATTGAAGTTGAACATCGAGGAAAGACCCTCCATAATCGCCTCCGAGGCGGCAGTATCAGCCGAAGACACGATCGAAGAAGATTGTCCCGCGATAAAATACACGATCAGACAAAGGATGCTGGCCGGGATCGTTGTATAAAACATGTGTCCGATATGCTCAAACAGTCCGCAGCCTGCCGCCACCGGCGCCAGATTCGTCGTATCCGAGAGCGGCGACATCTTATCGCCGAAATACGCGCCGGAGACCACCGCACCGGCCGCCGCGGCCAGATTCACACCGAGGCCCATGGCCACGCCCATCAGCGCCAGACCAACCGTTCCCATCGAGCCAAAAGAGGTTCCGGTGCATACCGACACGATCGTCGTGATCAGAAAAGCGGACACCAGGAAAAGCTGCGGATTCAGCAGCTTCAGCCCGTAATAAATCAGCATCGGGATCGTCCCCGACAGCATCCAGGTGCCGATGATCATTCCCACAAAGACAAAGATGAACACCGCCATGAACGCTTTTCCCACCTTTTCCGAGATCGCGTCACTGATCTCCTTCCAGGTGGTGCCATAGTACATGGCGATCAGCGCCGTGATAAAGGTGGCAATCAGCAGAAAAACCTCCACACTGTATCTGTATATGCCGAATCCGACTCCGATGAGTACCGCCAGCAAAAGAATGGGAAATATCGCGACAAAAAACGAAGGGGGTTTCTTCTCTTTCATTCAATCTGTTCCTTTCTGAAAAGCCTGCAGAGCCCGCTTCCGCGCGTCCTGCAACAATAAAATATCTCTGGTTTCTCTATAAGGCGCCTCCCTGTCGTTCTCCCCTCACAGAACATGTCGGAAGTCCACGCCTCTGCCCTGTCTTCTCACCTGTGTATTTCCTTATCTTTAATCGATTGGCTCCCCATAACGTTCCGTGAGCTTTCTGTATTCACCGGCCAGACGCTCCGTCCAGCTGCCGGGCACCTTCGTCCCGATCTTCTTGCCGTCGATCTCTGCCACCGGCGCAATCTCTCCGACCGTTCCGCAGATAAAGACCTCGTCCGCATTGTAGAACTCCGCCACAGACACATTGCGCTCCTGTACTTCCAGCCCCTGCTCAGCCGCCAGCTGCTTGATCGTGCGGCGCGTAATGCCGGGAAGCTGATAATCCGTCGTCGGCAGCATCAGAACATTATCCTTGATCAGCTGAAGGTTCGTGCTGTTCGTCTCCGCCACAAAACCGTTCTGATCCAGCATGATGGCCTCATCCGCCCCCTGCCGGAGCGCTTCCGTCGCCGCCATGATCTGATTCAGCTGATTGCAGCAGTGGATCTTCGGATCCATGAAAAGAGGCGAATACCGTTTCAGCGTCGAGGTAATGAGAACAACGCCCTCATGATTAAAAATAGGAGGCTTCTCATCTACGCAGATGACAATCGAAGAAGTGGTGATGTTGAGATTGGGGTGCATCCCGGTCTGCGCCTTGAAGCCGCGCGTCACCTGCAGTCTCATATGGATGTCATTGACACCGATCGCGAGGTTGCGGCGCACCAGCTCCTTCACGATCTCCTTCAATTCCTCCGGCGTCTTGCCGATCTCGATATCCAGCGTCTTGCAGGATTCATACAGCCGCTTCAGATGCTCATCAAGCATATAGACCCTGCGTCCATAGGCACGAATCCCCTCATACACGCCGTCTCCATGCTGAAAACCACTGTCATACACGGAAATCACCGCTTCCGATTTCTTTACATAATCTCCGTTCACATATAGAATCGTATCCGTGATCTCCTTCCCGTTCCAGCGAATCACACCGTCCGGTTCCAGCTGCGATAATTTGTACATGGCAAAACCTCCTTGCATTGAATTTGGTAAATTGGTCTGACTAATTTTGTATAGTATAGCATCTATCCCGTTTTCTGTCAATACCGAGTTTTCCTCCGTGTTATTTTTCACCTTCGGAGCGACCCTCGCAAGGATTCACGCATAATAATCATAATCCGGGAATTTTGTTGTAAAATGCTTTACCATGCTCTCCCGTGCCTTTTCAGGGTCTCCGGTGCGCAGCGCCTCCACGATCTCTTTATGGCTGGTATAAAAATCAATGCCGTCAGTGTAGCGGATCTGCTGCTCCACGAGCTTCATGATACTCTGATACAGCGCTGTGAGAAGCGGATTCCCCACAAGACGGTGAATCGCTCCGTGAAATTCGCTGTTTAAACGGATCCGGTCCTCCAGCGTCTCCCAGTCCTGCATCCGCTCCGCGATCTCATCCAGCTGATCCAGCTGCCAGGGCTCCGCCCGGCGGGCCGCCAGCTTCGCCGCCTGCACCTCCAGAATATAGCGCACCTCCAGGATATCCTCCGACTGACCGTGCGCAGAATAAAACTGCAGAACGATCGGATTAAACAGGTTCTCCTCCAACGGCAGGATATAATTCCCGTCCCCCTGGCGGCACTCCACCACATTCATGGCCTCAAGAATACTCAGGGCCTGCTTCAGCACCGGGCGGCTCACCTCCAGCGTCGCCGCCAGCTGACGCTCCGGAGGCAGCTTGTCCCCGCTCTTCAGCGTGCCGTCAAAAATCAGCCCCTGAATCTGCATCAGAACCTTCTTGTATGTCTTGTCATTGTTTACAATAGGCGTAAATACCTGATCCCCTCTGTCCAACTTGTATTTCCTCCATGGTGCAAACAAAATTCTGCTTCTGTATGCCGGATGCTTGGCCAGGCAAAACTCCGGCATCTATAATTAATATCGCTTTAAAACTCCATATTACCAACCAAATAAACTTATCGCTCCACTCAAAAGATTACCAACTCCTTCGACCACTGACGATGCCGTATCTATTACCGCTCTACCAAGCGTTTTTACCACTTCTCTGCTTTTTTCCCGTATTTTCTGCGCACCCCTGACCACCGTCTCTCCCACCTTAGAGCCAGCCATATACCCAACCGTGCCTCCAATGAATCCACCAACAACCGTACCAACAGGGCCAAATACCGTGCCAATCGTGGCTCCTATTGCAGCCCCCTCCACGCTAGTCACAATGCCAGCAGCCGTTGCCACTGTAGTCTGCTCCATTTTTTCAAGGCCCTCTTTTAGGGTCAGTTCTCCCGTGGCTATTTTGCCGACAATTTTAGCATTTTCAACCGCTACAAAGGCAATATTAGCAATCGTCCCCGCAGGCGTTCCTTTCGGGATTGTCGTAATAAGCTCCTTTTCGACACCTACTTTCAAAGCACCAGCTGCTGCAGCCTTTACCCCAAAGTCTGTGCCTGAGGCAATGGCCGTTTCAACTAATTCTTCTCCCTGAATCTCTTCACCATTCCAGACTTTTTGGGCAACGTCAAACCCGACGCCAACCGCTGCCCCCATAAGGGCAGCCTGCGCCGCCTGTTTAGCGACACCAACAGCAAGGTCCTTTGTCTTATATTCATTCCAGTTCAGATCATTCCAAGCTCCGCTTTGAGCTTCCTCTTGAAGTTCTTTTGCACGTTCTTTGGAAAGCGGTTTGCTAGTTGTCCCATCTGGAGCTTCAATAACATTCCTTAATTTAATTATAATATCTTTTTCCTGGCCCTCCGGAACAAGTTTTTGCTGACCACGATAATCGCCATGTTCAAAGGCTCGGGCTGTAGCCTCGGCATTCTTACAATATTTTGACTGATACCGTTTTACAATGCGGTTATTTTCATCAACAACTACGATATCTACAGAATTCTTAGCATAACCGCCGCCCGTAGGTTCAAGCACCTTGGCACGGTAAGGGCTGCCTGTTGCCTCAGCATTTAAATTAAATGTCTGAGCATGATATTGTTCTGCAATAAATCCATCCAGGTGAGGATTCTGACTTATTATGCCTGCCTGTGTATGTATCGTGCGATATAAAGACTCATTAGCCGTATTCATCGCGCAATCTAGCTCATGTAAATATTGGGAAGCTTCCTGCGTACTCATATACGAGGTCGCCTTTTTCGCTTCACTGGCAAACCAGGATTCTTTGCTCCTTCCATTGGCAATTGCATTTTCCAAAGAATCCTTTTTTTCTTCCTGCATCTTGAGTGTGGTAATGATCTCACGACTCATTTGAGAGATCTCCTCTGCACTGCATTCCGGAAGATTTTCAGCCATCTCAGAACTTAGCCACTCATCAACAGGCATATTATCCTTATTCTCCAGATAGCTCTCCATAAATCTCTTTTGGATAGGTTTCATAGCCTGAGCTTCCTCTGTAGAAATATTAAAATCAAATTCTTCATCAATAGCCAGTATCGTTTTGTTCTCTATCGTACCCATGTTATTTACCTCGTATTATAAAGTCTTCTCAGGAATACTTGTCGGCTTAATATCAATTTTACTTACAGTATCTTTAATTTGTGAAATCTTATCTTTTAGCGTACTGGAAATGGACTTGGTATCCTTTACAGATTTCATCAGATCTTTGATTATTCTTGTGAAAATGTACCTGTGTTCCGGAGGAACGGATACCGCTGT
>JAJQDL010000186.1 GCA_021202235.1 Lachnospiraceae bacterium | reverse complement strand
CTGCCTGTTCCGCTTCCTCCGCTGTCAGATACCGGTCAGCCTTTATCAACGCAGCAACCCGCTTCGCAACAGCATTCCATGTCAACGAAACCGACGCACAGCCTTCCTTCTGCAGCCGGATGCCCTTGCTGTCATGATCTTCAAAGCTGTGCGTCTTATTCGGGAAGGCACCGCTGTGACCACCGATACCATATTCCTCCCGGAGAAAATCCGCCTGTTCCCTGGTAGTGTGAGGCTCAGAGAAAAAAGCATAAATTCTGCGCTTGCCGCCGGACATCGATCTCCCATAGGCAACCGCTTCGTCGATCTCATCCCCGGTAATGAACTGCTCCGCCTGTGGCACCTCCGCCATATCTGACGTGTATTCCTTCCATGGCTCTGCCAGATTGCGCAGGCCATCCAGCATCGCAGGAAGATTATAATGGTGAAAACGCAGGACATTCCTTTCCTCGGCATAGACCTGAGAGAAGGCCTCCATATCCCGTGTAAGCGCTGCCAGATACTCCGGTTCCGCCAGCGCCCTGGCCAGCTGTTCTGTCTCCTTCGGATAACCGCCGCCACGATAACGATCCAACGAAGGCAGCAGGGATATCCCCTCTGCATCTTCAGCAAAATCATGCCGCAGATACCAGATCGCCTGAGCCAGCTGGGTACGATAAATACCCTGCGCCTCCGCAAGCTCCACATTGGCAGCAAACCGACCGGCATCCAGCAGCTCCCCGATCCGTTCAGCAGCCATCTGCCAGGGAATATACATCCCCGGCGCAGTATCCCGCGCACGGTCGTCGCGGGCAAGCCAGAGGCCCCGGTCATCAAACCATGCCGACAGCCTTCCATTGTCAGTGAGCAGACCCAGACCGCCGCGGTATCCACAGCGCAGAAAATCCGCGATCTCCTCTGTGGATTTCCCTGTCATAAACTGCGCTGCCACCTCCATGCGGCTGTTTTCATTTCTGCCGCCCAGCCGGAGCACCTGGTCTATCTCTTCCTGGGGGATGGAAAAAGCGGAGAGGTTTTCACTCTCCGCTTCCTGATCGATCTCTGCGATCTGCTCCGCTTCCGTCGGGAAGCGGAGGGTCATCTGCTCATAAACCGGTTCCGTTTCTTCCCCGGTTAACTGTACACCAGCTCCGTCAGCACGGTCTCCTCCGCCTGCGCTTTCAGGCTGTTCATGTGCTGTACCCAGGCCATCTGCTGCGTCCGTTTGTCCGGAGCGGGGTTCTTCTCCAGAAGCTCCTCCGTCAGCTGCCCGACTCTCCGGTGTTCCGTCTCGTCGATTTCCCTCAGATGAGGGAACAGCTGCTCCGTCAGGGACAGTTCGTTGTAAAGAATTGGACGGTGTTCCTGCAGAAATGTCCGGCGCATCCGGCCGTATTTCCCCAGCGGCTTCCCTTCGCTCTCCTTCAGGATGAGATTCGGGATCAGGTAATCTCCGTTCTTCGTGTAAGTCAGCTCCATCATCGCGGCTCCTTTCTGTGTCTTTGCTTCGCTCATAGTTTCGGATTGTGCGCTCGATCTCCCGGAACACCTGCCCGGACATCTCACTGACTGCCATACCCAGGGCATTGGTGGCCATGCAGGTGTTGTAATCAAGGACCGGCGCAAATTCATCCGCTTCGAAGTAATCATCCGGATTCTCCACGCACCGGCTCAGGATTTCATACCTGATGCTGACCGTGGCAGCATTGAGAAAAGACATCCTCCGGTTGTCTTCATCATACTCCTCCAGGAAGCTGCCCGCAACGATGTCAGCCAGTTCCCCTTCATGATCCTGCCAGTAGTCAATCGCCAGCCAGCTGGCAATATTCTCAACCTGAATCTCCAGAGGATCACGGGCAGAGACATCAAACGTCCCCTTCAGCGCTTCCTGGACCGGCCTCCGATACTCCTCCCTCATCTGCCAGAGATTCACCGGCCGTGAATTCGCCCGTGTCCCGGTATCCGATACGTCAAAGACATACCGCAGCCGGGGCCTGTCACCGCTGTTATCGAGCAGCGCAATCCCCCGGAAACCCCGCTTCACATAGCGCCGCATCGTCTGGTTCCACAGGTCATACTCTGCACAGGCAGTCGCTTCCGGCCGCTGGGCAAAAATCATCAGCTGGTCCCCATAAGAGTATTTGTTCACACGGCCCGCCGTCCGCAGAAATGCCGTCCACTGCTCCCGGCTCTTTGTCAGCCCGCTGGCTGTCTCTTCCGCCAGGGAGCTGTAATAATCATATTTCGAGAACATCCATTTCCTCCCTTCAGAGCTTAAGATCCGGGTACAGGGAGAGTACCTCGAAATCTTCCTCGCTCATCTGCGCCAGTTTGCCCAGCACAGCATCCGTGAGGGAACGGAGCTGCCGCTCCGATTCCGTCAGCTCCCCGCGCATTTCCCGAAGGGTCTCCATCAGCCCCAGACGAGTGCCGGGATTGTAAATCATCAGCAGTATCCGTTCTTCCTCTGTAAAATTCATTCCAGACTTTTCTCCTG
The DNA here is from genome assembly GCA_021202235.1 of Lachnospiraceae bacterium. Taxonomy (GTDB): domain Bacteria; phylum Bacillota; class Clostridia; order Lachnospirales; family Lachnospiraceae; genus UBA3305. The sequence continues at coordinate 3,082 of JAJQDL010000186.1, read as the reverse complement.
CCGGTGCCTCGACGTTTGGGGCGGCGATTCCGGCATACTTTTCAGTTTTTCCAGCACCGAAGATCGCGCTGCCTCCTCCGGTTCTTTCCGCCCGTTGTTCAGGATGCCGTCGATCATGCCATAATCATCTTCCAGCGCCATCTCGGCGTTCCGCAGATAGTTCTCCTCATCCGCCTTTAACTGCTCCAATGCGGAAGAGCGCTTCCCGTCTGCAGTTTTTCCCCTGTCCTGCACCTGAATGGTCTCCTCACGGAACATCCTGATAAACCCATCCAGCACTGCCGGGTGGCTCTCCACCACATACTCCGTGCTTCTGTCCATCCCCAGCGAGTCTGTATCCTTCACAGCCGGAACGGTTTGCGCCCACACCCTGTTATCACGGGAAAACCGGCCGTCCCAGTCAAAGTACCGGACCGTTGCCGCCAGCACATGAGCAACACGCTCAGCACCGAACTGCTCCACAACAGGTCTGACAGCATCGTGGTTCAGGCTCCTCCCATCGAAATTTTCCCGGACAGCACTCTCAATCGCCTTCTTACAGTCGATGTTGGTTCTCCGGGAGCGGTGGTACTGCTCAATTTCGCCGTTTGCACGGGCAAAGGCGACATCGTGAAGATATACAGATTCATTTCCTGCCATTCCGACCCTCCTCTTACCTTCCTTTTTCCATCTTGTACTGGACTTTGCCGGTTTCATCAAAATCCAGTAAGATCGTTGCGTCAAAATATTTACCCAGCCGCCGGGAATAACAATCCTTCATGCGGACAGAGCCGGTTTTCAGAAGCCACCTTGCCACGCTTTCGGTCATCCGCTTGCCGATGGCCTCGAAGTAGCGGTTATTTTTCCAGAGTGCAAAGTTACACTGCCGGTTGGAGCAGGCATAAGATCTGGAATGCTCCACCACGTCAGCGCCGCAGACGGGACATTTGCCCAAAGACTTGCGGGCATCCGGCAGAATGACGGCTGCCTCCTTCACCACCTGACAGGTACTCACCAGACCGGTGATCATTTCCACAATCTCTGCCATGAATCCCTCCGCAGAGTATTCTCCCCGCTCAATTTGCAGCAGTTTTTCCTCCCAGTCCGCAGTCATGGATGCCGACTGGAGCTGTTCCGGCAGGATGGTGATCAGGGCGGTTCCCTTTTCTGTAGGGATCAGATTTCTGGATCTTTTTTCACCTTTCCTCTCCAAAAAGCCGCGCTTCACCAGCCGTTCAATCACACCGGCGCGGGTGGCCGGAGTGCCGATTCCCCGCCGCTCCGCCTCCTCCGGCATGTCCTCCGCCCCGGCACGCTCCATCGAGGAGAGCAGTGTGTCTTCCGTAACATGCGGGTTCGGTTTTGGCTTCCCTTCCTTCACCTCCGCGCCCTGAACCTGGAAACGGTCCCCCACCTGCAGCAACGGAAGCGGCTTCTCCTCCTCCCTGCTCTTTTTCGTTTCCTGTTTCTCCACTGTCTTCCACCCGGCATCCAGAATTGCCTTTCCCTTCACCGAAAAAACGTAGCCCTCGGACTGAAATTCCGCAGAGGTTTCTTCATAGCGGCAGGGCGGCGCAACCGAAGAGACCAGGCGGAGAGTGATCCGCCGGAGAATTTCCCGCTCTCCAGTGGGCAGCGCCGCCAGATCTGCATCCGCCACACTCATGGTGGGCAGGATCGCATGATGGTCACTCACCTTATCGGAATGGATCAGTCCCTTCACCTGATGAATTCGAGGCTCCCCGCTTCCCGAAGCCCAAGCTGCCATCCGGATCAGAGACGGAAGCCTGGGTTCCATGTCATCCGTCAGGTAGCGGCTGTCCGTCCGGGGATAGGTGATGAGCTTTTTCTCATACAGGCTCTGGGCATAATCCAGCGTCTGCTGAGCCGTGTACCCCAGCAGGCGGTTTGCATCCCTCTGCAGGGAGGTCAGATCATACAGTGCCGGCGCGTTTTCCCTTCTTTCCCTGCGTTCGCATTTCGTGACGACTGCCGTACTTTCAAAACAGGCAACCGCGATCACCTCTGCCTCCGCTTTCTCTTTACACCGGGCACTGGTTACAGTCATGCCCGGCAGCGCAAGGTGTACCGTGTAAAAGGATTCCGGCTGAAATGCAGAGATTTCCGCTTCCCGGAGCACAGCCATCGCCAGAGTGGGAGAAATCACACGCCCCACATGGAGCGTCCTGCCGTAGAGGACAGAAAAAAGCCGGGTGGCGTTGATTCCGACCAGCCAGTCGGCACGCTCCCGGCAAAGGGCAGCCTCATATAAGAGGTCATATTCACTGCCCGGTTTCAGGTTCCCAAACCCTTCCCGGATGGCAGCATCCTCCATCGAAGAAATCCAGAGACGCTCGAACGGTTTCCTGCAGCCGCACTGATCGTAGACCAGACGAAAGATCAGTTCTCCCTCGCGCCCCGCATCACAGGCATTGACGAGGCCGGTGACATCTTCCCGGTGCATCAGATGGTTCAGCACATCAAACTGCTTCTTCGTCCCCTCCATCACCTGATATTTCCACGTCTGCGGCACGATCGGAAGATCGTCCCTGTCCCATTTCCTGTAGTGCCGGTCATAAACCTCCGGCTCGGCCAGCTCCACCAGATGCCCGACGCACCAGCTGACCAGCCAGCCGTCCCCTTCCAGATACCCGTCCTTCCGCCGCCGGGCTCCCAGAACCTTTGCAATACTCTGCGCCACTGAAGGCTTCTCACAAATCACAAGCTTCAAATTTTTTTCTCCTTCCGATTCCAAATTTCCCCATTGAATACCACACAGGCCGGGGCAGCCTGCGCGCCGGAGTTCACCTCCCATACAAAAACAGCCCGCTCACCATATTGGAAGCAGGCTATGTACCAAAAAAGCAGCCCTGTTTCCAGAACTGCTCTTTCTGTTATTTGATATGAAATTATCTCAGAATTACTTACAAATATACGATTGTCGGCTTACGGCGCATCTGCGGGAGGATAATTTCTAACAGGTCAAGTCTCAAATCTGTTTTCCCAATATCTGTAAAGTATGTTTGTCTTTCTCTCCATTAAAAAATTTATCCAACACCTTCTGAAATACATCTTCATTCTCTGCCACTTCCGCAAATAGTGT
>JAJQDL010000099.1 GCA_021202235.1 Lachnospiraceae bacterium | reverse complement strand
CGGCACCCGTGACCTCGGCCCCTGCGCGGCGGCCGGCCGGGAGCCGCCCTCAGCAGGTTTTCGCCGACTCTTCCTCGGCGAATTCAACCCCGAAGGGCCGCACGGAACCATGTCGGAATTCGGACAGATTGATCACGCTCTGAATCCTTCCATCATGGATGATCGCCACCCGGTCACACACCTCTTCGATCTCCTCGAAAATATGGCTCGACATAAAAATAGTCCGTCCCCGGGCCTTTTCCTCCCGGATCAGTTCCAGGAAGGTCTCCCGCATCAGCGGATCCAGCCCGGTCGTCGGCTCATCGAGGATGAGGATATCCCGGTCTCCCATCAATGCAGCGACGATCGCCGTTTTCTGCTTCATCCCCTTGCTCATGCGTTTTAAAGCCGCCGAAGGATCCAGGCCGAGCAGATCGATCAGATGGTTCATATAGGAAAAGTCCTTCACACCCAGAAACTGTGCCTGTACCTTGAAGAAATCCGTTCCGGTCTTCAGATCCGGGAACGCGATTTCACCCGGAATATAGCTGACGCTCTTCATCACATCGGGCGCCTGCTTCCACGGATTCAGGCCATTGACTGTCACCGTGCCGCTGTCCGCCTTCGGGAAGCCCATCATGTGGCGGATGGTCGTCGTCTTCCCGGAGCCGTTGGTTCCCAGATAGCCGAAGACCTCTCCCTCATGAATATCCAGGGAAAGGTCAAAAATCCCCCTCCCCTGTCCATAATCCTTCGTCAGATGCTCCACGGAGATGATTGTCTCGCTCATTGTTGCTTCACTTCCTTTCGGAGCGCCCGGATGACACTCCCTCAAAATGATGGCCGGTATCATAAAAGCCCATAAAATAATCTTCCAGTGTAAAAGGAATCTCTGTAAAATCAGCGATATGAAACCCCTTCAGGCTCGCGACCAGCACACCGACCTGGTCTGCCGGAATCTGCACCCGTGCCCGCAGCTTTCTTTTGTTCTTCGAAGTGAAGGTAAACGGTTTGCTGACAAAGGCCGTATAGGAATCGGCATCGGCAAAAGACACCCGATAGATTCGGTCATGCTTCTGTTTCAGTTCTTCCGACTGGAATTCCGACACGATCTTCCCATCCCGGATGATCGCAATGCGGTCACAGACAGCGTCCACCTCATGAAAGATATGCGAGGACAAAAAGATCGTCTTCCCGCGCTGCTTTTCCTCCCGGACGAATTCGATAAACGTCTCCTGCATCACCGGATCAAGCCCCGAAGTCGGCTCATCCAGGATGAGAATCTCCGGGTCATGCATAAACGCGGTAACAACCGCCAGCTTTCGCTTGACACCGAGGCTCATCTGCTTGATGCTGATGTTGGGATCCAGTTCAAAACGGTTTAACAGCATATTCAGATATGCGCAATTCTTTACTCCGCGCATCTGCTCCATCATCCGCAGAAACGCGGTCCCGGACAGACCGGCCGGAAGCGTCACCTCCCCCGGCAGATAGCCGACTGTATTCTGCAGCCAGGCGCTGTTCTCCCAGCTGTCTTTTCCCAGAATCGAGGTACTGCCTTCCTGCGGCCTGGAAAACCCCATTAGATGGCGGATCGTCGTTGTTTTTCCCGCACCGTTGGGCCCCAGAAAGCCATAGCATGCGCCTGTGTCGATTCCGATATTTACATCAAACACACCGCGGCCATGGCCGTAGTCCTTTGTCAGATGATCTACAGAGATAACGGACATATAACCCTCCTTGACATTGGCCGTACGGCCATCACGGATCCTCTTGCAGGACCTCCTTGTTATTGGCCGTATGGCCATCACGGATCCCTTTACGGGACCTCCTTGTTATTGGCCGTATGGCCATCACGGATCCTCTTGTAGGACCGCCTTGACATTATCCAACAACTTGTCGTATGATGGATTATACTCATCCAGGCAGGAATCATCAACCATCAATTTTCCGGAACCTGTCGGATGATACGGAGGAGAAAATGAAAAAACAACCGGAGATTACAGAGAAAACGCGGCAGAAATTCGTGGATGCCTTCTGGTCGCTGATCGAAGAAAAACCCATCGCCAAAATCGCTGTCAGCGAGCTGACACGGCGCGCAGGATATAACCGCAGCACCTTTTATGAATACTTTATCGATACAGACGACCTTGTCACCTATGTGGAAACGAAGCTGCTGAAGCAGATCAAGGAGACCGTTCTGCAGGCCTCACCCGAAGAGGCTTCACCGGGCGAACTGTTCCAGAGTCTTTTTACAGCCATGAACGAAAAGATCTATCTGCTTCTCGGGCCAAACGGCGATTCTTCTTTTCTGGAAAAGGTGAAAGCTGAATTGCTTCCTCTCATCGCGGGGTTTTTCCGCATCTCAGAGGATACTCCGAATTTCGACTATCTGATCTGTTTTGCCAGCTCCGCGCTGTTCGGGCTGCTGCAGCACTGGAATGAAAGAGGAAAAGATTTAAGCACCGAAGAGATCAGCGCGATGATGCAGGAGCTTGTCCTGTGCGGACTGGCTGCTTACCTGCCTCCTTCGTTCCTGAACACAGCGCGAAACGAATCAAAGAGCCAGTTCCCTCAGACCGGATTCAGTGTGAAACCAGCTGTTATTTGAGTTATCGTAAAGAAGGAAGGTGTATCGCAATGGCCGCCCGAAAAAATATTTACTATTACAAAACCTTCCAGGATGATTTTGTGGAGAGCGCCCAACAGGATTTCACGCTGCCGGAAGACTACACCTGGATCCGGAATGGCCGGAGAGCCCGGCTGCGCAGCGCCGTCGTGTACGGCGCCGGATATCTGTTCGGCGTGCTTTATGGGAAATTCTGTCTTCATCTGAAGATCGTACGGGCTGCGGACTGGAAGAAATACCGCGATCAGGGCGCTGTCGTCTATGGCAATCACACGCAGCCCCTCGGAGACGTGTTCATTCCGGGACTGGTGTGTTCCCCCAAACGGTGTTACACGATCGTAAGCCCTGCCAATCTGGGCATTCCGGGCATCGGCCCTCTGCTGCCCTGGCTGGGGGCGCTCCCCATTCCGGACAATCTGTCTCAGATGTCCTCCTTTCTCCGCGCTGTACAACAGCGCCTGCAGGAGAAGCACTGCGTCACCGTCTTTCCGGAAGGCCACGTCTGGCCCTATTGTACGCAGATCCGCCCGTACCCGGCCACTGCATTTGACTATGCCGTAAAAAATCGGGTTCCCGCCTTCTGCATGACGACCACGTATCAGGCCCGGCGGTTTTCCCGGAAACCGAAGCTCACGGTGTACCTGGACGGGCCGTTTTACCCCGATGAGAGCCTGAGCCGCCCGCAGCAGAAAAAACAGCTGCGGGATCAGGTCCTTGCCTGTATGAAAAAGCGGAGCCGGAACAGCACGTACCAGTATGTGGAATACCGGCCTACTCCGCCCCTTGATTCATGATCAGCATCTGCAGCCGGTTCTCTACATTGGCATAGCTGGTATCCGGATCCAGATCCAGCGGCAGGATGGAAATGCCCGGATACTCCTCCTTGAGCCGCTTGATGACGCCCCGGCCGCAGACATGGTTGGGCAGACAGCCGAAGGGCTGCAGGATGATAAAGGATCTGACTCCCTCCTTGGCGTTGTGGGCGATCTCCGCCGCCATCAGCCATCCCTCTCCGCAGCTTAAGGTCTCCGGGATGATCTCGCGGACCTCCTGATACAGCTCCTTCGGCTTCCTGGCATATTCATACAGCTCGTGCCGGATGGCAATCTTCTCCAGCTCTTTCTGCACATAGTCAAACAGTCCCTCGACAAGCTGAGGATACGGCGGGATATTGGCGTGATAGTCTTTGATCTCGCACTCCGTCGCCCGGAAATCCTTGCGCAGCTGGTCGGTGATCCGGGGGAAAGCCGTCTCCATGCCGTTGTCCTCCAGATACCGCTCAATGTTGAAATTGGAGCCCGGATGGTAGGTCACCAGCAGCTCGCCGGTGACGAAGACTTTCGGTTTTAGATGGCTTCGGTCATACGGAATCTGTCCCATGCGGTCGATGCAGGCGGCAAAGGCACGCCGGGCGCTGCGCACACCGCTGTGAATCCCATCTGCCAGCTGCTCCACACAGTCCTCATAGACGTCGTCTGTCTCACCGGGATGCAGCTCATAGGGACGGATCTTCCGGCACAGATCAGTCAGGATATCCAGCATCATAAAGGTCCAGACGGCCTCCCAGACCGCGCGGACGCCCAGCACGGCCACGCCGGGATGCATCTCCTTCGTATCACTCATGTCCGTGGTCACGATCGGCACATCTGTAAACCCGGCCCGATCCAGGCCCTTGCGAAGCAGCCCCGCATAGTGGGACATCCGGCAGTCACACTGGAACTTCACCATCGCCACTGCCACATCCTCCTGCCGGTCGTTTCCCGCCTGCAGCGCGTAGATCAGCTCTCCGATCACCATCTGGCAGGGGAAGCAGATATCATTGTGAACATACTTTTTCCCCAGAGCGATCTGTTCCCGGCCGCCGACAGGCAGAGTCCGGACCTTGTAATTCTCCTTCTCCATGATCGCGGCGAGCAAAACCGACACTTCCCGGGAGATATTGGGAACAAGAATCGTGCGCTTCGCCTTGTCCTTTTTATAGAACTTGACCGGGCTGGGCTCAGGCAGCGCCTTTACTCCGTGCAGCATCGCCTCACGCAGTCGGGCATCCCTGCGCTTCATGTCGATCGTCTCCAGGAAGGACTGGATACGAATCCCCAGGGAACCGGCGGCGTCACTTTCATCCACCTTGAGAATCAGCGGCGACTTACTGCCGCTCTCGGTAAGGATACGGTTGATCTCGTCGGACAGGATCGCGTCATGGCCGCAGCCGAAGCTGACGATCTGCACATACTCCAGCGCCGGATCTTTGGCCGCCAGCATGGCGCCTTCCAGCATCCGGGTGTGAAAGTTGTTGGTGATCTCGATGGTCGTATTTTTCAGATCCTGCTCGCTGAGATGGGGCAGACTGTCCACCGTCAGGACCGGCACGCCGCGCTCCTCAAAGCGCTTGAAGAGATCATGACAGACAAAGGGGTCCGTATGATAGGGCCGCCCGGCCAGCACCACGGCATAGGTCCCCGTTTCATGGGCCCGGCGGATCACTTCTTCCCCGCACCCGGTCAGAATGCCGCGGAAGGTGCACAGCGCCTGTTCGCCGTCCTGAAAAGCGGACTCTGCCTCCGCGCGGGAGACACCCAGCGTTTCTGCCGCATACTGACAGATCTGTTTCTTCCGGTCCTTCTCCGCAAACCAGTGAAAAACCGGCGTATCGAAGACAACTCTTCCGTCTTGCCCCGGATTCTGAGAATTGCGCACCACCATCGGATAGCCCTGCAGAACCGAACAGACATAGGGGCTGTTCTTGTCGACCCCTTCCGGCGGCATATGCATCACATAGGGCAGGAAAATCCGATCCACTCCGTCCTGCTCCAGATCCATGATGTGCCCGTGTACCAGTTTGGCCGGGAAACAGATCGTATCGGAAGCGACATAAAGCAGCCCCTGTTCATACATCTTTCGTGAGCTTTTGTGAGAGAATTTCACCCGATAGCCCAGCGCCCGGAAGAAGGTGCTCCAGAAGGGCATACTGTCCCAGAATTCCA
>JAJQDL010000191.1 GCA_021202235.1 Lachnospiraceae bacterium | reverse complement strand
AAAAGACACCCACTCGGGCGTCCCCGCCCCGGATCTCCTCCAGTGCACCGCCCTCCGAGGCACATTCTGCCTGCATCCTTTCCAGATACGCGGCGTCACGAATCGTAAAAACGTCCCGACTCTCCGCCAGCCGTCCCTGCAGGAATGCGGCTGCTTCGGCATATTCTTCCGGTTCCAGACGGGAAATCTCCAGTCCATCCCCTGCCTCCGTATTCATGGGAAGATCAAAAATCTCTCCCTCTGTTTTATCATAGATAAAACGAAAATCAAAGGGCCAGTAAATGTCCTGATCGGCCGGCATGAGGAAGACAAAGGGTACCTTTCGTTCCGCCATCTCCACCAGACCTTCCCGGAGAAGTCCCGTCATACAGCCCTGATGCCGGTACGGCGGCCGCGTAGCGACGGCGACAAGATAAAAGCTCTGTACCTCCTGCCCCCGCATCCACACCCGATAAGGGTTCCACTGGATCATCGACACAGCGCGGCCATTCCGGTGACGCAGCTGAATCCAGGCCTCCGGCGTCTTCCAGTCGTCATAGTAATCCAGAAATGCGGCAGAATCCTCCGGAAAGATCTCCTCCCAGAGCTCCCTGGCCTCCTCATGTTCACGCTGAATCCACGGACTCATCTCCGCTTTCTTCTTCACGTACTCCCGCTCCTCCTTTTCCGCTGTCACCTGCGGATGATCTGGTATTTTCGTGCCATCTGAATCGGGTGATAGGACTCCTTGGCCCGCCGCAGGGACGGCAGCCCCACATCGTCCTCCCGGTTCACCAGCACTGCATCCGGGAATTCATGGATCTGAAACTGCTGATTCATCAGCGTATACAGTCCCCGAATCTCTCCGTTCGCCTTCTCCACGTGGACCACGGACATGCGGTCCGGATGGTTGTAGCTGCCTACACTGAACGCTTCCAGCTTTCCGTCCAGATAAATGCCTCCCGTCACCGCATCAAAACAATCCATATTTTCAAGATAATCATGCAGTCCCCGCATCTCTGCGTCCAGATGGATCTCCACCTCGTCGCCCTTCGTCTTCTCCCAGCGTTCGAGGAATTCCCAGATCTCCGGCTTTGCCGCCCGGGTCAGCCGCCGATACTCCCAACGTTCCGCGTAAGCCCGGAGAAATGCGTTGACATGATTCTTTTTCTTATGATATTTCCTTCCCGCCAGAGTCCGCAGACTCTCTGCGTTATAAATATAATCCGCCGCGTCCGGCGTCTCCCGGATCTCATACTGCGCCGGATCCAGATGCAGGGCAGCCAGTCCCGCCTCGTCGGCGCCGTAAACCCGCAGCTTCTGACCCATCTGCTCCTCAAAATACTGTTCCAGCATCTGAAAATATCGTGGCAGGTTCCTGTCGCTGCAGAGCGGAAGCGCCGCAAAATCTTCGCCTCCCTCCCGCATGCGCAGGAACACCGCTGCCTCCTCTGCCGGAGTGCTCTCCGCCAGGGCCCATTCCACCTGATAATAGTCCCGCCACAGGTAGCTGTCGAAGATTACACTGTCGCAGGTCAGATTGGACCGGAGCGAGAAATACGGACTCAGCGTCCGCACGTCCTCCGCCTCCAGTCTCTTGAAATTCAGTTCCATCATAGATCATATATCCCGGCCGGAAGCCCGCTCCTTCCCCGGGACCCTTTACCCCTTTACACTTTTACAGACCGTCCAGACACATGAAAACAGGGCAGGACCGGCGCATCCATCTCACCGACGGGCGCGTCAGCCCTGTTCCATCCTGATGTTTCTCACTCAGTCTTCGTCCTGCAGTCTCTCGATCAGGTCGTAAATCGTCTCGGCGGAGTTAAAATTCTCCCCGTTGATCTCTTCCTGCGGGACCTGCACATCATAGTCCCTGACAATTGCATCCAGCAACACCGTCAGATCATCAGAATCCAGGATCTCATCGTCCAGAAGCGTATCGCATGTCTCGAAATCCACTTCTGGATGCAGTTCCCGTAAAACCTCCAGCAAAGCTTCCATACACATTCCTCCTTAGCTTTGGACGTATGCCCGTCCTCTTTCTGACAACGCCATCATACACCACAAAGGGGATTTTGTCATCCCCCTTTCCGTATTTACCGGAAAGGAATCTCTTCTCCCTCCCGGCGTAGTCCCCGGATGTTCTTCTCCACCAGCTTCCGCGTCACCAGAACCAGGTGCCCGCAGCCCTGACATTTCAGGCGAAAATCCATTCCGGTCCGGAGCACCTCCCACTCCTGACTGCCGCAGGGGTGAGATTTCTTCAGTTTTACGATATCGCCTACCCGAATATCCATTTACAGAAACACCCCCAGTACCTTACCGATGCTGTCCGAGATCACCAGATCCGCCTGCGCATCCATCGGCGTAGGAGTCCGGTTGATGAGAACGTTATCCTTCCCATGACAGAGATTTACTCCCCTTGCCTGCGGATACACTTACAGAGACGTTCCGCTGATGATCAGAAGATCGGCGGCCGCGATGTTCTCACAGGCCTTCTGTACCGCGTCATCCGGCAGGCCCTCCTCGTAGAGTACCACATCCGGCTTGATGATGCCTCCGCAGGAACAGCGCGGCACTCCTTTGTGGGGAATCTCGTCCAGCGAATAAGCCCGCCCGCAGCGGACACAGTGATTCCTGTGTACGGTCCCGTGCAGTTCATAGACCGCGCGGCTCCCGGCCATCTGGTGCAAACCGTCGATGTTCTGCGTTACCACAGCCGTCAGCTTCCCGTCCCGCTCCCATTTTGCCAGGGCCCTGTGCGCCGCATTCGGCTTCGCCCCGGGCGCGATCATCTTATCCCAGTAAAAACGATAGAACTCCTCCGGATTCCTCTCGAAAAAGGTATGGCTCAGAATATATTCCGGCGGATAGTCATAATTCTGGTTGTACAGCCCGTCCGTACTCCGGAAATCCGGAATGCCGCTCTCCGTGGACACACCGGCTCCCCCGAAGAATACGATCCGGGAACTCTCCTCCACCCATTTCTGCAATGTCTCGATCTCTGTCATCGGTAACTCCTTTCTCCCGTTACCCGCACGGGTGCCTTTACGTTCTCGTCTGATGGTTCACGTATTTCGCCTTATATTTCGAATACACGATCTTCTGATTCTTATACAGCCCATAATAGCCGGAGGTCGCGTAGCTGATGGAAACGGCGATGAGATAGAAGGAAACTCCCTCGAAGCCGAACAGCTCGAACGCGATAATCAGGGAGGTCATCGGGCAGTTGGTCACGCCGCAGAAGAGCGCCACCATCCCGCAGGCCGCGCAGATGGAGGCCGGCAGACCCAGGAGGGGCGCCGCCGCACAGCCGAAAAGTGCGCCGACACAGAAAGAGGGAACGATCTCACCGCCGCGAAATCCCGCCCGCATGGTCAGCGCCGTCAGCAGCATCTTCCAGAAGAAGGCGAAGGGCGCCGCCTCTCCCTCCTCAATGGCCCGGGTGATCAGATTCGTTCCGGCTCCCATATAGTCATCCGTTCCCAGAATCATTGTGATACCGATAATCAGCACACTGGCTACGACCACCCGAAGATAGGGATTCTTCAGCCACCTCCGGTAGAAACGCGCCGTATCCCGCAAAACCATGCAGAACAAAATACTGAGGAAGGCACAGCCCAAAGCCAGCAGACCGATTTTGATCCCGTTTACCACCGTCAGAGCCGGGATCACCGTCACTTCAAATTTCTCAACTTCTACACCCGCTCCGGAGGCCAGATTCGTGGCGATCAGCGCCGCGACCGCGCAGGGCGCCAGCGCCGTATAGTACATGACCCCCACGCTGATCACTTCCATGGCGAAGACCGCCGCCGCCATCGGCGTACCGAAGAGAGCCGCAAAGGCCGCGCTCATGCCGCACATGACCATTACATGGCGATCTTCCTTGTCCAGCGGCAGCAGACGACCGATATAATTGGCGATGCTGCCGCCCAGCTGGATGACCGCGCCCTCCCGGCCGGCAGAGCCGCCCACCAGATGCGTGAGAACCGTGGAGGTAAAAATCATCGGCGCCGCCCGCAGGGGCACATCATCCCGGGAGGCGATCGTGGAAAAGACCTGGTCCGCCCCACCGTCATTTTTGCCAAATTTCTGGTAGATAAAGACGATGCACAGGCCGGACACCGGCATCAGGAAAAAGATCCACGGATGTCCCTGGCGGAATTCCGTCACCAGGGTCAGTGCGTGGGCAAACAGCGTGCTTATTATCCCCACGACGACGCCGACCAGTGCCGCCAGGAGCATCCACTTGAGGAAACAGCCCATGTCCAGGCGCACCTGGCGCAGAGCATAGCGCGTCTGAATCCGTTCTTTTTCACGCCAGCTCCGCTCCCGGTGGTGGTGCTCCTGCGTTTTATTATTTTCGTTCTCCATTCTGCTTCCTCTCTCAGTTTCCTTCACTCAGTATTTTCCTTATATAATACGCCACGCCGTCTTCCTGACAGCTCTTCGTCACTGCGTCAGCCGCGGCCTTCACCTCATCCGGGGCATTCCCCATGGCCACGCCGAGCCCCGCAGCGCGCAGCATCTCCCGGTCATTTTCCGCATCCCCGAAGGCCGCAGTCTGTGATAATGTCAGGTTCAGGTGCTGCGCGAGCCATTCCAGGGCGGCCCGCTTCCCAGCATCCCGGTGGGAGATCTCGATAAGCTGAGGCACAGAGGAAGTGATGTACACGTCCTGCACGTTTGCTTTAAGAGCCGCCCGCACCCGTCCCTTCTCTTCCTCGCTCCGCACGATCACATCGATCGCGTCAAGTTCATTTCTATGCTTCAGAATAAAAGCCCGTATATCCTGCACCCGGCGCCGGGTGCTCTGTATGTAATCCACGGCGCGCGGAGACGCCCCGAAGGCCATCGGATCCGCCGCGTAATCCGCACGGGCATAGGGAACGCCCTCCACGAAGGTCTCCATGGCACAGCTCTCCGGCGTCACCGCCAGGATCTCCTCCACCGCCTCAACCGTCAGCAGACACTGACGGCACCGGCGTCCCTCTGATACCCGGTAGACTGCCGCCCCATTGGAAGTGATCGCATACTCGATCCCCGGAATTTCCAGCACTTCCCGGGGCAGGGAGGCGAAAGAGCGCCCGCTGGCCACCGCCACCTGGATGCCCGCCGCCAAAGCGTCCTCGATCGCCGCCCGGGTCGCCGCCGCAAGGCTCTTATCCGGCCGCAGCGTCGTCCCGTCCAGGTCCAACGCGATCAAGCGAATGTTTTCGTACATTGTTTCCTCCCCTGTTCTGTCTGTAGCCAAATTCTTCATAATCTGATACGGAATACAGTGTATCGTCCGGACGGGGATTTGTCAAACACCCCCGATAAAGTTTTGACTTCATCGGGGGTGTTTCAGTTTTTCAAAAAAATCATCTCACCTCAGAACAGAAAATGCAGCCGGTCGTTTAACAGCATCACCACCACCCACACGATAAGCAGCACGCCTACGACGAACGCCAGGATGGTGACGCCCTTCTTCCACAGCTGCGCGGCCTTCGGGAATTTTCTCCGCAGTAGGAATTCCGGCAGAGCCAGAATCGAGAGGAGCAGCAGCACCTCCAGAGGCATCAGGAATCCCTCACGGAGGGGTGCGCAGAGCGGCGGGGCCTCCGGCCGGACGG
>JAJQDL010000021.1 GCA_021202235.1 Lachnospiraceae bacterium | reverse complement strand
ATCTGAGAATGTGCCGGAACGTTGACGCAGGCAGAGTAGCATAAAAGAAAAGGCAGCGGCGAAGGTTCAGGAGAACCCGGCCGCTGCCCTTTTTCCTATACGATGCCTGCAGAACAGGGCATACGGAGTTATCAGAATATCTTCCGAAAAAAAGCGTCTTTCTTCCGATGCATCATCGGTCGGTGATGGACGCGTGCAGATCCTGCAGCGACGTCACCGTACCGTCATCCTCCGCTTTGGCGGCGCGGATGCCCTCCGCCGTGGCGCGGGCCGCGGCCATGGTGGTCATGTAGGGAATCTTTGCCTTGATGGCGGCCTTTCGCAGGTAGCTGTCGTCGTGCGCCCCGGCCTTGCCGATGGGCGTGTTCACGATCAGCTGAATCCTGCCGTTGGTGATGAGATCGAGGATGTTGGGGCGGCCCTCATAGATCTTATTGACACGCTCCGCTTCAATGCCGGCCTCTTTCAGCAGCTGATACGTTTTCCCCGTGGCAAGAATCTTAAATCCATCCTCCGCGAAGCTCTGTGCGATCTCAGCAGCCTCGGGTTTATCCCGGTCGCTGACCGAGATCAGGACGGTTCCCTCAAGAGGCAGACATGTCTGCGTGGCCTCCTGGGCCTTGAAGAAGGCCTCGCCGACCGAACCGGCCAGTCCCAGGACTTCGCCGGTAGAGCGCATCTCCGGTCCGAGGAGCGGATCTACCTCCGGGAACATGTTGAAGGGGAAGACGGCCTCCTTGACGCCGTAGTAGGGAATGTGCTGCTCCCGCAGGGCAGGCACCGGCGAAGGGCGTCCCGTCAGCTCTGCAGTGACGATTTCTGTGGCCAGCGGCACCATGCGGATGTTGCAGACCTTGGAGACCAGCGGCACAGTGCGGGAAGCGCGCGGATTGGCCTCCAGCACGAACACGCGGCCATTTTCGATCGCGTACTGCATATTCATCAGACCCTGTACGTGCATCTCCTCGGCGATCTTCCGGGTATATTCCTTGATGATCTCCACATTTTCCGGGGAAATATGCTTCGAGGGGATGATGCAGGCGGAATCTCCGGAGTGGACGCCGGCCAGCTCGATGTGTTCCATCACCGCGGGAACGAAGGCGTGGGTGCCGTCGCTGATGGCGTCGGCTTCGCACTCCATGGCGTGGTTCAGGAAGCGGTCGATGAGGATCGGACGATCCGGTGTCACACCGACCGCGGCCCGCATGTACTCCGCCATCGCCTCGTCGTCATAGACGACCTCCATGCCGCGTCCTCCCAGCACGTACGAAGGGCGGACCATCAGAGGATAGCCGATCTGCTTTGCGATCGCCAGAGCTTCCTCGACCGTTGTGGCCATGCCGGACTCGGGCATGGGAATCTCCAGCTTCTCCATCATGGCGCGGAACTGATCGCGGTCCTCCGCCAGATCGATGACTGCGGGGGAGGTCCCCAGGATGCGCACGCCGTTTTTCTCCAGGTCAGCAGCCAGATTCAGGGGGGTCTGTCCGCCGAACTGGGCGATGACGCCCACAGGCTGTTCCTTCTTATAGATACTCAGTACATCCTCCAGCGTCAGCGGTTCGAAATACAGCTTGTCGGAGGTATCATAATCGGTAGAAACGGTCTCCGGGTTGCAGTTGACGATGATGGTCTCGAAGCCCAGCTTCTTCAGAGCCAGAGCCGCATGGACACAGCAGTAGTCGAATCCGCTGCCCTGCCGGATGCGGTTGGGGCCGCCGCCGACGATCATTACCTTGGGCCGGTCGGTACGGACAGCATTCTTATCCGGTGCATTGTAGGTGGAGAAATAGTAGGCGCTGTCCTGTGTGCCGCTGACGTGGACGCCCTCCCAGGCCTCCTCCACGCCCAGCGCCAGGCGGCGGTTTCGCACCTCATCCTCGGAAATATCCAGAATCTGGCTTAAATATTTGTCGGAGAAGCCGTCCTTCTTGGCGGCGATCAGCTGTTCGTCGGAAGGAAGAGAACCGCGGGATTTCTCCAGCTCCTTTTCCTCATCGACCAGCTCGCGCATCTGCTCGATGAACCAGGTCTTGACCTTCGTGATCTCGTGGATCTCCTCGACCGTGGCGCCCTGACGCAGCGCCTCATACATGATGAAATGCCGCTCACTGGAGGGCGTTGCGAGCATCCGCAGAAGCTCGTCGCGGGATTTGCTCTCGAGTTTGGCGATATGTCCCAGCCCGTAGCGGCCCGTCTCCAGGCTGCGGATGGCCTTCTGGAAGGCTTCCTTATAAGTCTTGCCGATGCTCATGACCTCGCCGACCGCACGCATCTGCGTGCCGAGCTTGTCCTCCACGCCCTTAAACTTCTCGAAGGCCCAGCGGGCGAACTTGATGACCACATAGTCGCCGTCGGGAACGTATTTGTCCAGCGTGCCGTATTTGCCGCAGGGGATGTCCGCCAGCGTCAGGCCCGTCGCCAGCATGGCGGAGACCAGGGCGATGGGGAAGCCGGTGGCCTTGGAGGCCAGTGCCGAGGAACGCGAGGTACGGGGATTGATTTCGATGACGACGATACGGTCCGTGACCGGGTCGTGAGCGAACTGCACGTTGGTGCCGCCGATGACCTGCACGGAATCAACGATGCGGTAGGCCTGCTCCTGCAGCCGCTGCTGGCATTCTTCGGAAATGGTCAGCATGGGAGCGGAGCAGAAGGAATCGCCGGTATGTACGCCCATCGGGTCAATGTTCTCGATGAAGCAGACGGTGATCTTGTTGCCGTCCGCGTCGCGCACGACCTCGAGCTCCAGTTCCTCCCAGCCCAGGACGGACTCCTCTACGAGGACCTGTCCCACCAGGCTGGCCTGCAGGCCGCGGGCGCAGACCGTCTTTAATTCTTCTACATTGTAGACCAGACCGCCGCCGGCTCCGCCCATCGTATAGGCCGGACGAAGAACGACCGGGTAGCCCAGCTCGTCGGCGATCGCCAGCGCTTCCTCGACGCTGTAGGCGACCTGGCTGCGGGCCATCTCGATGCCCAGGGCGTTCATGGTGTTCTTGAACTCGATCCGGTCCTCTCCGCGCTCGATGGCGTCCACCTGTACGCCGATGACCTGCACATGATATTTCTCTAAAATGCCCGCCTTCGACAGCTCGGCGCAGAGATTCAGACCGGACTGTCCGCCCAGGTTGGGGAGCAGGGCGTCGGGCCGCTCTTTGGCGATGATCTGCTCCAGGCGTTTTACGTTCAGGGGTTCGATGTAGGTCACATCCGCGATCTCCGGATCCGTCATGATCGTGGCCGGGTTGGAATTGACCAGGACGATCTCATAGCCCAGGTTCCGCAGAGCCTTGCAGGCCTGAGTCCCGGAATAGTCGAATTCGCAGGCCTGGCCGATGACGATCGGGCCGGAGCCGATGATGAGAACCTTGTGAATGTCGGTACGTTTTGGCATTCTCTTGCCTCCTCCTAAGGTAATAGTAAAGACTTTCTGTCGTTTACTTTCGCGCCAATCGCGGGCTGCGTAAGCAGCCATTCCCTGTGCGATCATGCGCATCATTACTATAGTGAACGACAAATACTTTTGGCGTTCACTATATTTTCGCAGAAATACTCCGCCCGTGAGGCTGCCTGCCTCTGCAAATAGACTTCTGTCGGGTGGAGCATATTCGGGAAAAATCTGCGGACGTTGTTTCCTGCCTTGTCCGCTCGAACCTATTATAAAGGACAGTCAGGGAAAATCAAGCCAAAGTATCAGTCCTTTTTGTGTTCGAATTACTTGATGACCTAGGGAAGAAGGTCGCTGAATTGTTTATTCAGGCAATTGCTCTTCGAAAAGTGAAAAGGTATAATGAACGATAGCAGTATCCGCACAGCGGGCATGAGTCGGAACAGGAGCAAGGTATCGTATGAGTAAAAATGAAAACACAGAAAACATGGAGCGCATGGAGATTCATCCCATCGCCCATATTCACACCGACTTCCCGGCTAAGTTCGGCATCCCGCGGCAGAGCGGCCTCGTCGAGGAACTGGAGGGACTCATTGTCATGGAGCCGGCCTGCCGCAGCCCGGAGGCCTTCCGGGGCATCGAGGGGTTCTCACATCTGTGGCTGATCTGGCAGTTCTCGGAAAATGTTCGCGAGGGCTGGTCTCCTACGGTTCGTCCGCCCCGGCTCGGGGGAAATGTGCGGATGGGCGTCTTTGCCACCCGTTCCCCTTTTCGCCCCAATTCTCTGGGCTTATCCTGCGTGAAGCTCCTGGGACTGGAACAGGATGACAAACTGGGACCTCTTCTACGTGTGGCGGGAGCAGACCTGATGGATGGCACACCGATCTTCGACATCAAGCCGTACACGCCTCTGGCGGACTGCCGCCCGGAGGCCAGGGGAGGCTTCACGGAGATCAACACAGACTATCTCCTGAACGTGGAAATCCCCGAGCCCTGGCTGTCCCGTATACCGGAAGAGAAGCGGGAGGCGCTGCGGGGTGTCCTGGCACAGGATCCCCGGCCTTCGTACCAGAGAGACAGCAGCCGGATCTACGGCATGACCTTTGCCGGGCTGGAGGTACGCTTCCGGGTGGAAGGAAAATGTCTGACGGTCTGCGAGATTCAAATCGGATAACACCACGGATTTCTTCGCGCAATGCGCTCTCGAAATCCTCAAAACATTCGTAATCCGCTCATTTTTCTTCGAAAAATGGCTTCTTACTCATGTTTTGGCGGGTTTCAAGGTCATGAATCTGAATGCAAGCATTCAATTCATGATTTTGAAACCCTGGTGTAATCAAAAAACAAAATATGAACAAATTGAAAAGACAGATTTAAGCAAAAAAATTGAAAAAAATTAAAAAACTGCTTGACAGATAAGGGGTGTTCTGATAGAATAAGGACAACAGATAAAGAACATCCGACAAGGAGCCGAATCGGACATGGGTGACGAGAAAGCCGATGCGAGAAAACTCAGAGGTCAACTGCGAGGGCTGGTTCTACAAAGACGAAGAGACCGGCGAGGGACAGATGGTCAGTGAGAAGGATTCCGAAGAGAGGCAGACCGGTGGATGAATTTCCGACAGGAGGTAACTCCCATGGACACGTCAGAAAGATATTTTCAATATGAGGGTGGTCTTGCCTGACCAATTCCCTGCATGAAGACCCTTCGTTAGATAGAAGATATTTCCGATTTTACGAGGCGCGAACGCATCGGAGCACAGAAGGGTGATCGAACAGGCAAGCTCATATTGACGGGATGACCACAACGAATCTGAGAGTCTCCGGACTGTGTAAAGAAACAGCCGTGAAGCAGGTCGAAGGATTCGGTATCATGAGATGAATAGATTGTAACATTCATAGCGGAAGACAGATCGGCGGGAAACGAGGACAGATATTATTTGGACAGAAAGAAAAAGCAGATCAGTCATCCGTAAGCAGGGAATGGAGAGTTCATCGAGTTGGGGAATCAGAAGCCAGCCGATTTAAAAATAGCAACCTCGAAAAACGACGACTATTTAGATAAGGCGGCGGGCCCCGAGCCCACGGAACTATAAAGAATATCAGAGACGGGCTGTCAGACGGCGGCTCGTCTTTTGCATGTTGTGGAAGATCATTTTCTATTTTTGTAAAAAAACGATTGATTTTCCTCTGAGAATCGCGTATAATAA
>JAJQDL010000070.1:27443-34205 GCA_021202235.1 Lachnospiraceae bacterium | reverse complement strand
TCCTGAAGCTGGTGGGAGGCTAGCCGAGCATCGGCCCTGGCGGCGGCTCTGCCCTCCGCAAATGGGGGTCCAAGGCCGGGATGGTGCCGGAATTTGTCAACGGTCTGCGCGTGACGGACGCGGCGACCATGGAGATCGCGGAGATGGTCCTGAACCGGGTCAACAAGGGTCTGGTGCAGAAGGTGGAGGCTCTGGGCGTCCATGCGGTCGGTTTGTCCGGCAAGGACGGCGGCATGCTCAAGGTGACGAAGAAGCTCTCCGGCGGACAGGATATCGGATTTGTCGGCGAGATCGAGTCCGTAGATACGAAGATTATTACCGATCTGCTGGAGAAGGATTTCCTGCCGATCATCTGCCCGATCGGCGTGGACGAAGAATACAACACATACAACATCAATGCCGACGACGCGGCCTGCGCCATCGCCAAGGCCGTGAAGGCGGAGAAGCTGGCCTTCCTGACCGATACCGAGGGCCTGTACCGGAATTTTGAGGACAAGGATTCCCTGATCCGCCAGATTACCGTGGAGGATGCACAGGCGCTGATCGACAGCGGCGAGCTGACCGGCGGCATGCTGCCGAAGCTGCAGAACTGCGTCGACGCCCTGAATGCCGGCGTCAACCGCGTCCACATCCTGGACGGACGGATCCTGCACAGCCTGCTGCTGGAGATCTTCACCAACGAGGGCATCGGAAGCGCGATCATTAAATAAGAACGATTATTTCAATCAGGGATACCGGCATTGTGTGTCCCGCATCGGAGAGACTATCATGAACACACAGGAAATTATCAATCAGGGAGAAGTGTGCCTTCTCCATACATATAATCGCTATCCGGTGGTTCTTGACCACGGAGAGGGCGTGTATCTCTACGACACAGAAGGGAAGAAATATCTGGACTTCTGCGCCGGGATCGCCGTGTTCGCGCTGGGCTACAATCAGCCGGAGTTCAACGAGGCGGTGAAGGGACAGCTGGACAAGATCGTCCATACCTCGAACTATTTCTACAACGAGCCGTCTGTGTCAGCGGCAAAGAAGCTCTGCCGGGCCTCCGGCATGGACCGCGTGTTCTTCTGCAACAGCGGCACCGAGGCCATCGAGGGCGCGATGAAGAACGCGCTGCGCTACGCCTACAACAAGGACGGTCAGAACGGTCATGAGATCATCGCCATGCAGCATTCCTTCCACGGCCGGAGCCTGGGCGCTCTTTCCCTGACGGGAAATGCGCATTATCAGGATCCCTTCCGTCCGCTGCTCGGCGGAGTGCATTTCGCGGAGTTTAATAACCTCGACAGCGTGAAATCCCTGGTGAATGAGCGCACCTGCGCCATCATCCTCGAGCCGGTGCAGGGCGAGGGCGGCATCTATCCGGCGACGCCGGAGTTCCTGCAGGGCCTGCGGGCGCTCTGCGATGAGAAGGACATCCTGCTGATCTGCGATGAGATCCAGTGCGGCATGGGCCGCACCGGCAGCATGTTCGCCTGTGAGCGCTACGGCGTGAAGCCGGATATCATGGCGGTTGCCAAGGCTCTGGGCTGCGGCCTCCCCATCGGCGCTTTCCTGACCACGGAGAAAGCCGCGGCGCTGGCGCCCGGCGATCACGGCTCCACCTACGGCGGCAACCCGCTGGTCTGCGCCGCCGCCGACAAGGTCTTCGACCTCTATGAGTCGCTTCATGTGCTGGAAAATGTACAGAAGGTGGGGGCGTATCTCTATGAGAAGCTGGACGAGCTGGCCGCTGCGAACGATAAGATTCTGGCGCACCGGGGCGTCGGTCTGATCCAGGGACTGGAATTCTCCGTGCCCGTGGCTCCTATCATTCAGGAGGCCCGGGACAACGGCTTGATTCTCATCAACGCCGGAACCAATATCCTCCGCTTCGTACCGCCGCTGATTATTACTGAGGAACATGTCGATGAGATGATGAAGATCCTGACGCCGATCGTGATGAAATAACAGATGTGATTTTATATCGCGAATAAAAACCTTCGGGTGCTTTATGTATTAAGGCGTCCGAAGGTTTTTTGCTGCCTGCAATTACGATTCAGATTGTTAATGATGGGTGGTGAATAAAGGACGGGATTCTGCGCATATTATTCCGGAAATGTTTTGCAGGCATTGCCTGTCATCGAAAGAGACGGCAGTGCATAAATCTGCGGATGAAAGGCGGGAAAATACGATGTGGGGATTCCTTCTCTCGATGCTCTCCGGAGCGCTGATGAGCTTGCAGGGGGTGTTTGATACGCAGGTGACAGACCGGACAAGCATCTGGGTGGCGGCGGGCTGGGTGCAGCTGACCGCGTTCCTGGCCTGCGCGGTCGCCTGGTTCTTCACGGGGCGCAAGCCGGTGGCGGATTTGTTCCAGGTGCGTCCCTGGTATCTGCTTCTGGGCGGCGTCATGGGCGCTTTTATCACCATCACCGTCATCCAGGGGATGCAGGCTCTGGGTCCGGCCCGGGCCACGCTCCTCATCGTCATCACACAGCTGGCGGTGTCCTACGGCGTGGAGCTGCTGGGGCTCTTCGGAGTGGAGAGGGCGCCCTTCCGCTGGAGCCGGTTGTTCGGGCTGCTGTTGGCAGTCGGGGGATTCTTCCTCTTCGAGCATTCGGCGGGGCAGTGAAGCCTCACAATAAAGACGGGCGACACATGGGTGTTCAGACAGCTGAAACAGTCCTCCCACCCATGTGCCGCCCATGCGAATTAACTTCCCGCTGCGGACGTATGTATCCCCTGTGACTTCCGGTATCGGTCAAATACATAAAAGGAAATCGCCGCCATCATGCTGTCCGAGACGAGCTGTGACCAGACGAGCCCGTAAATTCCGAAAAGCGCATTCATCACAAACAGCATGGGGATGTTGATAACGATCCATCTCGTGACGCCCAGGAACAGGGATCTTTTTCCATCGCCGAGCGCATTGAAGACATGAACCATCGAGAAACAGAGAAACATCATCGGTGTGGCCAGGATGCGCGCGCGGATAAAATTCTTGCCAAGCTGTACAGTCTGCGCATCCGAGATAAAAAACTGCATCAGCTGCGTCGCAAACAATTCATAGACACAGACACTCACAAGTCCGACAACAAGTCCGATCCTTCGCGCATAATGGATGAAGGAATCCATCCTCTCATGATTGCCTGAGGAAAAATTATATGCGACCAGCGGCACCATGCCCTGACAGATGCCGATCCCGACATTCAACGGAAAACGCTCAACCTTCAGCACAATACCGACCGCCGCCAGCGGGATATCTCCGTAGGTGACCATCAGCCGGTCGAGCACCACATAGTCGAGATCGAACAGCAGAATCGTAACGGAGGAGGGGATGCCCACCGCGAGAACCGAACGAATACTTTCGCTTCGCGGCATTCCTTCCCGGGGATTCATGGTGATAACATGCTGTCCCCTTTCCCGATAAAGGAAATTCAGAAAATACGCGCAGGCCACACAGTTCGAGATACAGGTCGCGATGCCGACACCGAGCACCTGATAACCGTCCGGCAGAAGCACAAACATGAATAGCGGGTCGAGCGCAATGTTCAGCACCCCGCCCAGCGCGATCCCCAAACTTGCCTTCTGGGAATACCCTACGCAGCGAATCAGGTTGGAGAGCACATTGGACAATACCGTCGGGATGCCGCCGATCACGAGCACGCAGAAAGTGTACTGTCTCGCATAGGCGATCGTATTCTCACCCGCCCCGACCATCCTGAGCAGCGGGTTCATAAACAGCAGCATACCGACAGAAAAGACCGCCGCCAGTGAGATCGCAAGGTAAATACTGAAGACGCTGACCTTCCGTGCCTCCTGCTCCTGATTCCGCCCAAGCAGGCGCGAAATCAGCGTTCCGCCGCCAACACCCGAGATTCCCGCAAGAGAAATCGTAATATTAAAGACCGGAAGCATCATCGAGATGCCGGCGACCATGTAAGGATCGTTCGTTCTCCCTACATAAAAAGTGTCCGCCATATTGTAGATCAGGATGATCAGCTGACTGATCACCATCGGCAGCGCCATCTGCCGCAGCGCCTGCGACACCGACATTGACTCGAAGACTTCTTTATTTTCTGCTGTCTCGTTCATCTGTACACTCGCCTACTTCGTTTATTCTGAAAATTGATACGATCATTGTAGCCAGATCAAAAATGAATGTCAAGATTTGCGCCGGGATGAATCATTTCCTCTGTACTAAGCTCACTCTTGCTTTACGGTTGAATCCGGGGCGGCTTTGTGGTAAGGTACAGGAAGAATCCCGGCGGTCTCTTTCGTCCGCTGTGTCTGGAGGGGCGAGTGTATGACAGAAACAGAACATATTCTTTTACAGCTTACGGGCCGGGCGTTGTTCGATATGCCGGCGGCGTTTGATTCTGCGGCGACGGACTGGGAGGCTCTGTACCGGGAGGCGAGGAGTCAGGCGCTTCCGCTTCTGATCTGGGATGCGTTCACGGAGGAGGAGCGCGCTTGTATCCCGGACGCGGTGGCTACCCGCTGGGAGCAGAGCGCCCTGTTACATATCATGAAGAATGAACAGCTGCTCTATGAACAGACGCAGGTCCTGCAGCAGCTGGATGCGGCGGGGATTCCCTGTGTGATTCTCAAGGGCAGCGCCTCCGCGGCCTGCTATCCGAATCCGTCTCTGCGGGTGATGGGCGATATCGACCTCCTCGTGAAGCCGGAACAGCAGCGGGAGGCGGTGAAGGTCCTGCAGGAGCACGGTTACGGGGAGGTGCTGGAGGAGACGCACCACTGTCATATGACCATTTCGAAGGGCAAAATCACTGTCGAGGTGCACTGGGAGCCGAACGGCCTGCTGCTCAATGAAAATGCAGAGAGCCTGCGGGAAATCCGGCGGTTCCTCGGCGATGCGGTCGAGAGGCGGCAGTTCACGGACGGCCTGCCGGTTCCGGCGGACGACCAGCAGGCGCTGATCCTGCTTCTCCACAAGATGGAGCATTTCTTCCTGAGCGGGCTGGGGCTGCGGCAGCTCTGTGACTGGGCTGTCTTTGTCGAGAAGAAAATGAATGTGAATTCTGCGGAAGGCCGACGGCTGTGGGAGACGCTCCGCCCTCGGCTGGCGGAGTTCGGAATGCTGAACTTCACCGGCATCATGACGCGCATCTGCATCGAGTACCTGGGCCTGCCGAAATCTTCCGCACCCTGGGCGATGGAGTACGATGCGGCGCTCTCACAGAAGGTGGCAGAGCAGATCCTGCGGGAAGGAAACTTCGGACAGAAGGCCGAGAAATACGGGGAACGACTCTTCTCGAACCCAAACGCACCGAACCGGATCGTGAGCCTCTTCCGGGTGATGGACGATGCCTGTCAGGAATACTGGCCGTTGTGCGGGAAATACCCGCCGCTGCGGATTGCGGCTCCGTTCCTGCTGCTTGGCCGCTACCTGCGGCTGCGGGCGAAGGGACAGCGGCCAAAGGTTAATCTGGTGAAGCTGTATCGTCAGAGTGGAGCAGATCAGAAGCTGTATCAGGAATTGAGGCCGTTTGTGGGGGAGGAGTAAGGGAAGCATTGGCGTGAGATCATTTGATTCCATTGTGAAATAGTTATTTTGTTGTTGACTTTCGGCGCTTGAAGGAATATGATGATACGGGGACGGTTTGTCTCATTGCTTCGTCTGCCTGAACAGCGATTTTATGTATGTTAGGTAAACGAAGGCAGCTTGTGGGAGGAAGAAATGTTCTGCATTGAGATCGCCGGACTTCTGGTCGAGATTGACAATCGCTATGAGGAGATTCGAAAACGGTGTGAAGATTACATTGTCGTACCGGACCGGGAGCCGGATATCCGGGTGAAAACAACCGATCAGAAGATGGAACCCCTGCTTCGCTGGTGGAAGACGAACGATCCGGAGCATCTGTCGATGGGGAACATCGAGTTCTACTCCGTGCATGGGTATATCTATCCGCAGCTTCCGCGCTTTGACGCCGCATGGATGCACGCCTGTGCGGTAGAGGTGGACGGCGAGGGGTATGCCTTCACTGCACCCAGCGGCTACGGCAAGACGACGCAGGCCATGCTCTGGCTTCGTCATTTCGGAGAGCGTGCCCGCATCATCAACGGCGACAATCCGATCATCCGTTTCATGGACGGCGGTTGCTATCTCTGCGGTTCACCGTTTGGAGGCTCCGAAGGGTACCAATGCAACACGAGAGTTCCGTTGAAAGGAATCTGCTTTCTGGATCACAGCGAAGAGAACCGCCTTGTTCGGATGGATCCCGCGATGGCTTTTACGCAGATGATTCGCACCAGCCAGAATCATGGGATGTTGTATGAGGGAAACCGGGAATCGCTCATGAAGGTGTGGGAGAAGATCGCGGAGCAGATCCCCATCTATCAGCTTCACTGTACGCCGACGGCGGAGGCTGTGGAGGTCGCGTATCAGGGAACGAAGGAAATGGTAAATTGACAGCAGAATGTGAAATGTTCTGCCATAAGGGAAGAAGAGTGAGGGGAGGTGAAAGAAATGAAAAAGTATGAAGCGCCTCAGGCGCAGGTGGTTAGCTTTGACAATGATTATGTGGTAGCGTCACCGAAGGACGACAGTTCGACGGCTAAAACTAGGAGCTATGAAGTTGAAGCAGCTGACAAATAATTACAGTATATTGGCTCTTCGAGGGAAGAATGGAAATCGACTGTATTTGAAAACAGTGGGGGGGGGGGGGCCCGGCGGTGGGCCGGGGGGCCCGGGTAGTGGGGGGCAGTTTGGCTATTTGTGAGGGGGTGTGGTTTGGTGGGAGTAGGCAGACAGAG
>JAJQDL010000070.1:21626-27433 GCA_021202235.1 Lachnospiraceae bacterium | reverse complement strand
TTAGCAGAGTACAATTTATTTCTGTATATTGGCTCTTCGCTGGAATAATGGAAATCCACTTTTTTTTAAAACCGTGGGGGGGGGAGCCCGGCGGTGTGCCGTGGCTCCCCTTTTCTGTGGCTCCTTTTTGGAATTTGTGAGGGGATGTGCTTATGTGGGAAGAGACAGACCTCGTGGTCACGTGGGTGAATGAAAGGGATCTGGCTTGGCGGAAACAGAGGCAAAGCTTCATGACAGGACGTGAACGGAACAATCAATCCTTCTTTTATCGTGACTGGGGGCTGATGCGCTACTGGTTTCGCGGCGTGGAGGAGAACCTTTCCTGGATACGAACTATTCATTTTGTTACGTGGGGGCATGTTCCGCCCTGGCTGAATGTGAACCATCCGAGGCTCCATATCGTTCGACACGAGGATTTCATACCTTATGAGTTCCGGCCGACTTTCTCATCCCATCCCGTTGAATTATGTATGCATCGTATACAGGGTCTCTCGGATCGTTTTATCTATGCGAATGATGATATGTTTTTTGTCGGATTGGTTGTTCCGGACTACTACTTTCAAGACGGTTTCCCCTGTGACTGCCTCTGTCTACGTCCGATTACGGAAGTATGCACGGATGGATTCGGGCATATTCTCTGGAATGACATAGCTTGTATCAATCGTCATTTTTCTCTGCGAGAGTGTATGGAGAAGAACAGGGAGAAATGGTTTTCTCCTGTATACTCGCCGGAGGTTCTTGAACGGAATAAAATGGGATTCCGGCTGCATCGGTTCCCAGGATTCCGAGATGAACATCTGCCGATTCCCTTTCTGAAGAGTACCTTCGAAGAGGTGTGGGAGAAAGAGAACACTTTGTTGCGTCAGACCTGCAGTCATCGATTTCGTTCGGTCGAAGATGTCTCCGACTGGCTGATGCGTTACTGGCAGCTGGCGAAGGGCGATTTTGTTCCGCGGACGCCTTCCGGTGTCTCGGTTTCCATTACAGAACCGGCGGAGACCCTGCGTGATGCGATTCTGGATGCAGAAAACCTGGTTATTTGCCTGAATGATGGCATCGAGGAAGTTGATTTCGAGGAGCGTTCCGCTTATCTGCGCAGCCTGTTTGAGATCATCCTGCCGGAGATGAGCTCATTCGAACTGTATTAGGAGGAGTCATGAAGAAACTGGCGATCATTGTTCCGACGCAGTTGGATGAAGCGGGTGCATTGAGCATCAGGCATTTCCGGGAACTCAGGCAGATGTGTGAACAGCTGGCGGGCGAGTATGCGATTTCGCTGACCCTACGTGCCAGCAGAGAGAAGGCATGTCCGGGATTGTCGGATCTGAGTGTTTCCCTGATCTATGACAGAGAAGCGCCGGCTGAAAGAGAAATAGAACCGGCAGAGCGGACAAGGTCCCGTTTTCAGATTCAATATCAGAGATGGGCAAAACGAAATATAAGAATTGGCCAGACGGTGGATTCCGTGTATGACTGTTTACTGGTCTGGGATGGGTGTTCGCCGTGGTGTTTGGCGACGGCTCTGGAATGTGTCAGGGCAAGACGGCGTATCCTCTGGCTGCAGGACGATCCCAGCCTGTATCTGCTGTCTTCGGATCATATTTTTTATATGAATCTGTGCCGCAGATTTGATGCGAGTATTGCTTCGGAAGAGCGGGTGCAGAGGGGGTTTCTGTCCCTTGTGGAGAGAGAGCTCTTCTATCATATCGCTTGCCCGTCCGATAGATGCAGTCTGGTACTGGGTGCAGTCGGATGGTGCGTCTGAACCGGTTTTTCAGAAAGAGGAGAGGAATCTTCTGGCGTTCAGCCATATGAACAAAGAAAGTGAGATGGAGCGGCTGCCGGGGTGGCTGGATGCGCATCGGGAAAGCCTGCCGACAGTACATATTTATCTGATCGGGAGCGGACCGCGTGAGGCCCGTTATATCCAGCAGATCGCACTGTATGATGTGGATGCTCAGTTCACTTTGCTGGGTGAGATTGAAAATGTATATCCGCTTCTTCGTGCCTGTGACGGCCTGATTTTCAGTGAGAAGGAGAAGAATCCGGAAATCGAAATCGCGGCGGAGATATTTGGTATTCCCCGGATTCGATTCTCGAGGTCAGAATTGGATGTTTCAGCGGCATCCGGTGCTGTGAAAAAGCGATGCAAAACGGAAACGAATGAGTCTGTCTGGCAGGACAGGGAAAGATTTATACAGATTCTTGAAGGGGAAATGCCGCAAGAAATGATACGTGAGGAGGAAACGATACGATGAAGATTCGGGAAGGTTTTGTGCGAAGAAAGGTCGCGGGTCAGTACGTGGTTGTCGCGATCGGCCCGGCGAGTAAGATTCTGAACGGGATGATCAAGCTGAACGAGACGGGTGCATTTTGCTGGGATTACCTGTTGTAAGGAATCTCCGAAGAGGAATTAGGGGGGATGGTTTGTTCTGAATTATACAGCTCCCGGGAGCAGGCCGCGGCGGATGTGAGCGCGTTTCTGGACACGCTGCGGAGCGCGGGCTGCCTGGATGAAGACTGAACGGAGAAACGAGGACTGAGAAATGGAGCAGACGACGATCCTTGCAGAGCTGGAGCGAGAGGGCTATGTGGTGATTCCCATCCGGGGGATTAGCATGCGCCCTCTTCTTCACGAGGAGTCTTCCCATGTCCTGATCCGGAAGCTGGAGGGCAGGCCGCGGAAAAATGACGTGGTTCTCTACGTTCGTCCGAACGGCGTGCAGGTGCTGCACCGCGTTCTGGGATTTGACGGGGATGTGTGCCTGATCCGCGGGGACAATACCTTCGGCTTCGAGCGGGTGCCTCTGTCGGCGGTGAAGGGCGTCATGGAGACGGCCTGGCGCGGGAAACGCGAGGTGCAGACGACGGATGTTTCCTATCGGCTGTATGTAGGATTCTGGAACTTGATCTATCCGCTGCGGCTTTTAAAACACAGGGCGAAAACGGGGGTGATTCACCTCGGGAAGCTCCTGCTCGGCGATACGTCGCTGGCCTGGGTCATCCGCATGGCGAGGCGCAGCCTCGCAGGGATCCTGCTTCTGACCCTGTGCACAGGGGTCAATGCGATCCTGTCTGTCCTGCTGGCGCTGGTGATGCGGAATGCTATTGATTTCGCGGTGGCGCTTGACCGCGGCGGATTTCTGCGGTGGGTCGGGATCTTTCTGGGAATCATCCTCGTGCAGATTGTTCTTCGCGCGGTCATCCGTCAGCAGGATGAGAGCATCCGTTCCTCGCTGGAGAACCGGCTGAAGGAGCATACCTACGGAAATATTCTCCGCAGCAGCTACAGCGGACTGAAGACCTTTCATACCGGGGAACTGCAGAACCGCATGACCAGCGATACGAAGGTCGTGGCGGATTATGCTACCGACCTGATCCCGGGCATCTGCTCCATGGCGGTGCAGCTGGTCTGCGCGCTGGTGATCCTGATGGTGCTCGACTGGCGCTTCGGAAGCCTGTTTCTGATCGGCGGTCTGGTGATGCTGGGTGTGACATTTCTCTTTCGACGCCGGATGAAGCGGCTGCATAAAGAGGTGCAGGAATCGGACGGGCGGCTGCGCGCCTGGCTGCAGGAGTCGGTGGAGAGTCTGCTGATTCTGAAGAGCTTCGAGGCGGAGACGATGGCGGTGGAGCGGACGGAGGAGAAGACGGCCGAACACAAGAGAAGCCGTATGCGGCGGCGGACCTTTTCCAATCTCTGCAATGTCGGCTTCGGCGCGGTCATGCAGGGGAGCTATCTCTTCGGGCTGGCGTGGTGCGGTTTCGGCATTTTAAATGGGACGCTGACCTACGGCACGCTGACGGCGGTGCTGGAGCTGATCAGCCAGATTCGCAGCCCCTTCGCCAATATTTCCGGCTTTGTGCCGCAGTATTATTCCATGCTGGCTTCGGCGGAACGGCTGATCGAGCTGGAACAGCTGCCGAAGGACAGTCAGGCGGCGCAGGAGCTGCCGGAATGCCGGGGGCTTCATGCCCGCAATCTGACCTTTATCTACGAGGACGGCGAGGAAGAAGTGATCAGCGACGCTTCCTTCGATATTGAGAAGGGAGAGATCGTCGCGCTGACCGGCATTTCCGGGATCGGCAAGAGCACGCTGCTGAAGCTGCTGCTGGGAATTTATGCGCCGGTGTCGGGGCGGCTGTATGCGGAGACGGAGATTTCCCGGATGTCGGAGCAGGACGGTTTGGAAATCCGCGAGGAAGGGCGTCCCGGAGAGATTGGACTTCGACCTGTGCGGGGCGAGCGGGACATCGATGCCTCCACGCGCAGCTGGTTTTCCTATGTGCCGCAGGGCAACATGCTGATGTCCGGCACGATCTATGAGGCGGTGGATTTCCTCCATGCGGCGCCGTATACGAAGGAGCAGCGGGAGCGTGTGCAGTGGGCCTGCCGGGTTGCCTGTGCGGATGATTTTATTCAGGAGCTGCCGAACGGATATAACACGGTGCTGGGGGAGAAGGGCGCCGGTCTGTCGGAGGGGCAGATGCAGCGCATCGCGATCGCGCGGGCCGTGTATCGAAACGCGCCGGTGCTGCTGCTGGACGAAGCTACCTCTGCGCTGGATGAGGAGACGGAACACCGGCTTCTGGAGAACCTGAGAAGTCTGGGCGATCTGACCGTGCTGATCGTCACGCACCGTCCGGCGGCGACAAGAATCTGCGGGAAGAAGCTGGTCTTTGAACGCGCGCACATTTCCGTGGAGACATCGGGCCCGGATAGGAAGGCAGAAGGCGCGGGGGCGGATGACAACGCGGCAAGGTACTTCGGAGGAGGAAAATGAGCGAGATGAAAACGAAGATCCGGAATGTTCTCTGTGCGATTTGCTGCCTGCTGGTGGCGGGCGCGGTGGCTTATATGATCTACACAGATCGTCAGGAGGAAGCGGCGCAGACGGCCCTGGCGGAGGAGCTGCAGGCGGAGGCCCGCCCCTATGAGAATCAGCTGCAGGAACTGCGTTCCGAATTGAGCGATCTGGAGGCCAGTGTTTCCTATGCCAGTGAGGAAGCGCGTTTTCTGGTTGGTTTCCTGCTTTCCGAGGTGTCAGACATTTCTTATATTGAGGAAAAGGCGGCAGCTTATGATTTTGCTCCGGTGCTCATTCTGGACTGTACGGAGGAGCTGACGGAGATTGAGGCTCTCGTGGAGGCGGCAGATGCTGACTGGGAGATTACGCTGTATGCGTCCGGCTTCTCGGAGGATGTGAACGATGAAGTGCTGGCGGTCATGGCCTGGCTGGATTCCGTGGAGAGGGAGTACGCGGATGTCTTCTTCCTGCGGGATGATTTCTGTACCACGTCCAATCTGAAGCTCTTGCAGGATGACGGATTCACCGGGTATACCAGCTATCACAGCGCATCTCCCACGGAGGGACAGACCGACGAGGGAATGGTTTATTTCGACTATTCATATCTGACATCATCGGGTACCTCGGTGACGAGCCGAATCTCTGCGCTTTATAGCGGCAAAACCTCGATGCTCGTTGTCTTCGATATGGCGAGCATCAATTCCGGTGCGCTGTCGGAAGCCTATGTGACCTCCTTGTTCGACACGATGCAGGGGTATGCGGAGAAAGAGGACTGTTCCTTCTCTACGGTCACGGAGACAGTACAGAGATTGTCAGAAGTCCTGGCCATCGAAGAGGAAAATCAGAAGGAATATGAAGAGCAGGCGGCTGCGCTGCAGGAGCAGATCGAGGCGCTGGAGGAGACCATCGCGGATATCTATGCGCGGCTGGAATATTGAGCCATCAGGGCAGCACGGGCCTGCTATAGACGTCGGGCGGCACCATGGGGGTTGGGGACGG
>JAJQDL010000070.1:0-21616 GCA_021202235.1 Lachnospiraceae bacterium | reverse complement strand
CGCGCTCCCACCGCCCGGGGGCCGACTCGGGGGTTCCCCCCCCCCACAACCCCCCACCCCCCCGCGCCCCCGCCCTTGTTATTTTACTGAATGCACAGGTCACACTCTGCGCCGTGGGCGTTGAGGACGCCGATGGCCTGCAGGTAGGAATAGATGATCGTGGAGCCGACGAAGCTCATGCCGCGTTTTTTCAGGTCCCGGGAGATCGTGTCGGAGAGGGGAGAGGTCGTGCGGAGGTGATAATCCTCCGCAAGAACCTTACCGTCCGTAAAGCCCCAGATATATGCGTCAAACGACCCGAATTCCCGCTGTATTTCCCGGAAAATGCGGCTGTTGCGGATCGCTGCTTCGATCTTGCGCCGATTGCGGACGATGCCGGAATCGCGGAGCAGCTCTGCGCATTTGGCCTCGTCGTAACGGCAGACTTTTTCCACGTCAAATCCGTCGAAGGCGGCGCGGAAATTCTCCCGCTTATTCAGGATACATTCCCAGGACAGACCGGCCTGAAAGCTCTCTAAAATCAAAAGCTCGTAGAGCTTCTGGTCGGAGTGCTCCGGAACACCCCATTCCTCGTCGTGATAACGGATGTAGAGCGGATTCTTCAGGTTGACGTAGTGGCAGCGGTGGTTGATCTCATTCATGATATGTGTCCTTCGTTTGTCGTAACGCTGTATCATAACAATACAACTCATATAACTATAACATTTCGTTCGGGAGAATGTAAGTTTTGGTTTTGGGAAATCATAGTCATTTTTGCCATCTATGAGATGCAATGAGATATCTATGAATAAAAACGGAGCCATCGCATATATTAAAAATATCTGGCAGAACTCTTGACTTTCCGAGTGATTTCAAGTACTATACAGCCAGTGAATGCGTTGCAGACACCTGTGAGGCCTGTGACCGGAGGAGAACCTGCGGGGGCTCCTCTTTTTTGTAATCGGGTGGTGGTTTTATGGCAAAGTGCTTTTTGACATATGAGCAGCAGATAGACAAGCTGATAAATGAAAAAGGACTGCTGATTGCGGATCGCAAATATGCGGAAGATGTGCTAAAACGAACCAGTTATTATTCTTTAATCAGCGGCTATAAGGACCTGCTTAAAAATCCTACAACAAAGGCATATAGAGATGATACCCGTCTTGAAGATATTGTCGCGCTGTATGACTTTGACCGTATGCTCAGAGAACTTTTTCTGAGCTATATCTTACGGGTAGAAAACCACATCAAGTCACTACTGTCATATGCGTTTTGCGAAAAATACGGAGAGTCTCAGAATGCATATTTAAATAAACAAAATTATAATTATTCTGGCAGGAGAAACAAAGCAGACATTGATAAACTGGTTGATCATGTGTTGACAAAACATGTCATACATAATACGGATTATCATTATATCAATCACGCACGGACTGTCCATGGGAACGTCCCACTCTGGATTTTAAAGAATGCATTAACTTTTGGCAATATTTCAGTCATGTATTCGGTACTTCCACAGGACATACAGTTCAAGATTAGCAGTGAGTTTCAAGGAATCAATGAAAGCCAGTTAAAGCAGGTTTTGCGTTATCTTGTTCGCTTTCGCAATGTCTGCGCCCATGGGGAACGCCTGTTTTCCTACAGAAATGTGGAAAGTATCCCAGATTTTCCTATACATAAAAAGCTGCAGATTCCTAAAAATGGCAATCAATATATTTATGGAAAACATGACCTGTTTGCAGTCATAATTACTTTAAGGTATTTATTGCCAAGAGAAGATTTTCAAGAGTTAAAGCGAAGACTGACACGCCTGATAGATAATCATTCCAAAAATCAACAAGGAATAACACAAATCGAATTGCTGAAAAAATGGGATTCCCAGAGAATTGGAAGAAAATCACCAGATATAAATTATAAATGTATTACAAAACTTACAAGGCATCGTTATGGCGCTGCCTTTTCTTTTTTAGTACAGTTGGTCTGCTGCGTGTAATGGGGTCTGCCCCCGACATCTAAACATTCCCAGGACAGACCGGCCTGAAAGCTCTCTAAGATCAAAAGCTCGTAGAGCTTCTGGTCGGAGTGCTCCGGAACACCCCATTCCTCGTCGTGATAACGGATGTAGAGCGGATTCTTCAGGTTGACGTAGTGGCAGCGGTGGTTGATCTCATTCATGATGTGTATCCTTCACAGGGCATATTTTGTCCTTACATTTCCCGGTAAATAATGTCGGTCAATGCAGATGCTTCTTTGCCTTTCCGCCGTGTCTTCCCCAGGCGAGATAATAAATCGGCAGAGCAACAAGGGTCACGCCGGAGGCCACATAGTACATGACGGTATAACTTGTCGCACCTGCGATGGCTCCGAGAATGGCCGGTCCCAGCCCCATGCCGCCATCGCAGAATACCCAGAAGGTAGAAACTGCATAGGAGCGGCGCTCAGGGCTTGCCTGACGGCAGGCGATGGAATTGCAGCAGGAATTCAATGTACCGTAGCCCAGACCGCATCCGATCGCACAGAGGACGATCGTGAACATGCAGGGTCTCCAGGCAATTAAAAACAGGCCGATCGCCTGCGCGATAATGCCGGGATAAATGATGACATTGTCTCCGTATTTATCCTGAATTTTCCCGGCCGTCGGGCGCGTGCAGATCAATACGACTGCATACATCAGAAAGAAGTATGAAAACTCCGAGGTCAGATTCGTTTCGACGGAATACAGACGATAAAAAGACATGACCGCAACATATCCGAAAGCGAACAGGAACATGCAGAAAGAGATGGGGACAGATTTGCCCTCACTGATCCGGTTCAGCCCGGCAGCGTCCGGTTTCCGCCGCTCTGTTTTCTGCACGCCGGGATCGATCTCCTTAAAATCCATGGCCAAAATAAACAGAAGCATCAGGGCAGAGAAGATAATGGTCATGATAAAGCATCCTGTTGGCCCAAAAGTATCGTATACATAGGCGCCAGCATATGGTCCGCTGGCTATGGCCAGCGTCGGCGCCAGCATAAAATAACCGGAAGCTTCTCCATAGCGGCTTTTCGGCAGGATCGACATCCCAATTGTCAGAATAATATTTGCAGCGCCTCCGTATCCCAGGCCGTGGATAAAGCGGACGAGAAGCAGGACTGCCACATTGTCCACCAGAAAATAACACGCACAGGCAGCCAGGTGAAGCAGCATAAAGGTAACGGCAAATCGTCTCCAGCCCCATCTTTGCGCTCCACTGCCGGCGTATAGCCTGGAAAAAATCCCTCCGATCGTTTAAATGCCGGTACCCATCCCGGCCCCCATCGGCGAAGCGCCAAGGGCGGTCGTATATTCCGACATCGTTGACATCAGCATGTACATGATGTTCGAGACAAAAAACAGCGCCAGAAAGATGCAGCAGAAATTTCTTGTTATGATCTTATCTTTCATAAATCTGTTTCCCCCTTACTGTTGGAAAGCTGGATTATAAAATACAGCTCATAAAAATTATAACATTTCGTCCGGGGGGATGTAAGTTTTAATTCCTGCCCGACAAGATCCCATTCAAAGTTGCAAAATACAAGCCGACATAACATACACCAACGTAAGCCCGGCCAGCCGTGCATAGGTCTGAGGACTGTTTCAGCTGTCCGAAGACCTATGCACGGTGGCCGGGCGAGCCTTTGTCATCCTATGCACGGTGGTTGGGCGTCCCTTTGTCTGTCTGCCTCTTCATAAAATCTCACCGTCTGCGCGTCCGCGAACTGGAGATGGATACCGAGAGCCGGCGCGTCTTCCGCAATGGTCAGGAAGTGAATCTGACCGCGAAGGAGTTCGACCTGCTGGAGCTGCTGCTCACTCATCCGGGCAAGGTATACAGCCGGGAACAGCTGCTGAACATCGTGTGGGGCTTTGAGTACCCCGGCGATGTCCGGACTGTGGACGTCCACGTGCGGAGGCTGCGGGAGAAGATCGAGGCGAACCCCAGTGATCCCAAATATGTTTACACGAAATGGGGTGTCGGTTATTTCTACAAAGACTAAGGAAGAGAGAAGTCAGGAGCGGGCGGAGCGAAAGCAGAAACGCGCCGAGAAAAAACAGAAACGAAAGTCCCGGGGCGGAAGTATGCACTTCCGCCTGTTTCTGATTCTGATCGTGACCGGCATGATGCCGCTGCTGCTTGTAAATCAGATCATGACGCGCACCTATCTGGATTCGGAAGTGACCGTCAGCTCACAGACGATGGAAAACCAGGCCCTGATCCTGGTCAATCAGCTGGTCCTCTCGGACTATTTCAACGGAGAGGGAAATGAGATCAACGACGCTCTGCTGGAGCAGATGGCCGAGAACTGGAACGGACGCATCCGCATCATCGATTCTTCCTTCCAGGTGGTCATGGATACGTTCGGCGAGGATGAGGGAAAATACTGTGTGGCCGAGGAGGTCCTTCGCGCTTTCGCGGGGGAATATTCGGAAAACTATGATGAAGAGGCGCATTCCCTGGTCTTCGTGGAGCCGATTACGACGCTGGATCAGGAGGCTGCGGTGATCGGAGCGATTCTGGTCAATGTGGATACCACCTCCATCGAGAAACCGATCCGGGAGCAGCAGGCTAACCTGCGTGTGCTGGAGATTTCCATGTTCTGTCTGCTGCTGCTCATCGATGCGGTGCTGTTGTATTTTGTCCTGAAGCCGCTGAAGACGCTGGCGCAATCCATCAGCGAGGCGGCGAATACCGGGGTGGATACACCTACGGCGGTTAATGTCCGCAGATATCGGGAGACGAGCCGCATCAGCGACGCTTTCAATAAGACGCTGAGCCGTCTGCAGGCGCTCGATGAGTCGCGGCAGGATTTTGTTTCCAATGTAGCGCACGAGCTGAAGACGCCGATCACCTCTGTGCGGGTGCTGGCGGATTCGCTGACCAGCATGGAGGAAGCGCCGGTCGAGCTGTACCGGGAATTCATGGAGGATATTTCTCAGGAGCTGGACCGTGAGAGCAAGATCATCGATGATCTGCTGTCACTGGCGCGTCTGGATCGGAATGCCGAAACCCTGAACATCACGCGGGAGAATCTCAATGAGGTCATGGAGCGCATCCTGAAGCGCGTGACACCCATTGCCCAGACACGCAACATCGAGCTGATCCTGGAGAGCTATCGGCCGGTCCTGGCGGATATTGACGAGGTGAAGCTCTCGCTGGCCGTGTCGAACCTGGTGGAGAATGCGATCAAGTACAACCGCGACTCCGGCTGGGTGAAGGTGTCCCTGAATGCCGATTATAAATACTTCTATATTAAAGTATCGGATTCAGGCTGCGGGATTCCCGAGGATGCGCTGGATCATGTTTTCGAGCGGTTTTACCGCGTCGACAAGGCCCGTTCGCGGGATACAGGGGGGACCGGCCTGGGATTGTCGATCACGAAGAGTATCGTGGCGCTTCATCACGGAGCCATCCGGGTCTACAGCAAAATGGGGGAGGGAACCACCTTTGTTGTGCGCATCCCTCTGAACTATATCAAGGAGTGAGGTGAGGAGAATGAAGAGAACGATGTGCGTACTTCTCACACTTCTTCTGATGGCGACGCTGCTTGTCGGCTGTCAGGCAGAGTCTTCGTCTGATGCCTCCGGGGAGACGGAGACGACGCTGGTCTATTACTGTAATGCTGCGGATACAGGACTTCTGTCGACACCCTGCAGCCTGTCGGAGACGGGAGAGGCGGCGATTCAGGAGATTTACAGCATCATGCAGAGCCGGCAGTTTACCGATGGACACTCCGCGGTGCCGGAGGGAATCACGCTGAATCACGTTGCCTGGCAGGAAAATGGAGTGGCCGTATATCTGACCGGAACGTATCCGGATGTGGGAACCGTGGAGGAAATTCTCTTCCGCGCGGCACTGACAAAGACGCTGATACAATTTCAGGATGTGGAAGGTATTTCCATCTATGTCAATGAAGAACCTCTGACGGATGTCTCGGGTGTGGAAATCGGTGTCATGCGGGAGGATTCTTTCCTGACAGATGTGTCCGCGTCGTTGGACGAAGAGGAACTGGAACTGACACTTTATTTCATCAATGAGGCCGGAGACGGTCTGGCGGCAGAGACCGTGGAGGTGATTCGAAGCGGGGAGCAGACGGCGGAAGCACTGATCATGGAACAGCTCATTGCGGGCCCGCAGGAGACGGGACATCAGGCCGTGCTTTCCGTGAATACAGGGCTGTTAAGTGTTCAGGTCAAGGACAAGATCTGTTACGTGAATCTGGACAGTGTGTTTCTCGATGAAGCACTGTCGGTGGATCAGAACCTGGTGGTCTACGCCATAGTCAATTCGCTGACAGAGCTGGATGACGTGGACATGGTACAGTTTACGGTGGATGGTTCGGCGGATGTGACTTTGGAAGATACGATCTTCTTCGCATCGCCTTTTGAGCGAAATATGGAACTGGTAAAAGAAGAGTAGCGGATGGCGCCTCCCTGAAACGGGGAGGCGTTTTTATATGGCAGAATTGCGAGAACGCGTCAGCGTGGAGCAATCTGTGGGGCATACTTATTGTTACAAACTGTGAAAGGAAATGTACATAAAAGAGAATGAAAAGACCATTACTTGTCCTCCTGGGAGGATGGATATTGGGAGAGCTGGCGGCTCTCTGGCTGGGACTCTCACTGGTTCCGGCCACCAGCCTGGATGCGGCGATGGCAGAGCGGACCTCCGCTACTGTCCGCGTGATCGGAACAGTCCGGCAGATCAGCCGCACCAGCTATGGGTATTCATACCAGCTATCGGAGAATACCGTGTATCTGGAGGGCATCGCCCTCGCGACGCATCGTCTGCTGGTCTATGCGGATGATATTTCAGAATTAAAAATCGGCAATGTGGTGTCTGTCTCGGGCGAGCTGGAAGCCTTCGAGGCGGCCGGAAATCCGGGGCAGTTTGACGCGGACAGCTATTATCGGGCGCTGGGGATTGATTTTAATCTGGAGGAAGAGGCGCGGGAGATTCAGAACGGTCGCATCTTTCCCGTGCAGCAGCGGCTTTGCCGGCTGCGGATGCTCCTGGCGGAGCGGCTGGAGGTGCTGGCCGGAGAGGATGCGGGTGTCTTTCTCTCGCTATTTCTGGGTGACAAGTCGCAGCTGGCGGCGGAGACGCGGGCCTGGTATGAGCTGGCGGGAATCTCTCACATCCTGGCGATCAGCGGCCTGCATGTGTCCCTCTTTGGGATGACGCTGTACCGGCTGCTGCGCCGTTTTCTTCTGCCGGTTCCCCTGTGTGGTGTGATCGGGGGAGCGCTTGCAGCCTGTTATGTGGTGATGACCGGCGCCGGTTCTTCCTCCATGCGGGCGCTGACCATGTTCAGCCTGTACCTGTTGGCGCAGGCGGTGGGGCGCACCTATGATCTGCTGTCAGCGCTGGCTACGGCGGGATTGCTTCTCCTCTGGGAGCATCCGCTGCTGCTGGGGCAGGAGGGGTTTCAGCTTTCCTTTCTTGCCATGGTGGGGATCGGCGCGGTCTGGCCAGTTCTCTCCGGGTGGCTGGAGGCCTGTTTTCAGGAGGAGAAAGGGAGATTTCGCCCGGTAAAGGGAGGAAGAGGACATCGGACGGGAGAAAAGAGCCGCTTGCGGAAGCAGGGGGAGATGATTGCACGAGGCTTTGGGAGCTCCCTTCTCTTCTCCCTGTGTATTCAACTGGCCACTTTACCTGTTCTGGCCTGGCATGAAGGGACCTGGGCCGTGTACGGAATGTTTCTGAACCTGATGGTCATTCCTCTGACCGGTCCCCTGCTGGGACTGACGGTTGCGGCTTCGGCGCTGTCCCTGATCTGGGAGGCGGGCGCGTGGTGGCTGATCCTTCCCGCGCGGGGGATTCTTCGCTGGTATGAGACGCTGTGCCGATGGACGGAGAAGCTGCCGGGGCATACGCTGGTTCTGGGATGTCCGGCGGTCTGGCAGATTGTTTTGTATGTGGTGATACTTTTGTGCGATCTGGCGTGGATGCGGTGGAGTATCCGAAGAGAAGCTGAGAAAGAGAGTGGGACATCTGAACAACGATCTGTGAAAGAGGCTGAAAAACGAGGCGTGGGGAGAGGCAACGGAAGCGTGAAAAAAACACGCTTATCAGGGGGAAGTGGAAGAGTGAGAAAAACAGGTATGCTCACGCAGGACGGAATTCCAGGGAGGGTGCGAAAAAGCGTTCCTGCAGTTTTTCTCTGCGCCCTTTTCCTCTCCCTGCACCCTCTTCCCTTCCGTGGTCTGCAGGTCACCTTCCTGGATGTGGGGCAGGGGGACAGCATCTTTCTGCGCTGGGAGGAAGGAGCCTGTCTCATCGATGGAGGGAGCAGCAGCGTGTCCGATGTGGGGACTTATCGCATCCTTCCATATCTGAAGATCCAGGGAATCACCCGTCTCTCCGCCATCTTCGTGACCCACGGCGACGAGGATCACTGCAATGGCCTGGAAGAGGTACTGCGGGATTCTTCCCTCACCGTGGAGGTGCTGGTACTCTCACCGGTCTCCGCGGCAGACGAGGCGCTGGCTGAGCTGAGGGCCGCCGCTGTGGAGGAGGGTATTCCGGTGCGTGTCCTGTCGGCAGGGGAGAGCTGGAGCTGGGGCGAGGTGGACTTCACCTGCGAATTTCCCGGTCCCGAGGACTGTGAGGCGCTGGCCGACGATGCGAACAATGCTTCTCTGGTCCTTTCCCTGCAAAGCGGCGATTTTTCCGCGCTTTTCACCGGAGATCTGGGAGAGGAGGGAGAAGAACGCTGGCTGCAGAGAGCCTCGACCGGCGACGTTACGCTGCTTCAGGCCGGGCATCACGGCTCGGCGACTTCCAGCGGGGAAGCTTTCCTGGAGCTGGTTTCCCCGGAGATCACCGTGATATCCTGCGGGAAAGATAACTCCTATGGCCACCCTCACGCTGATACCCTGGCGAGACTTGCGGCCGCCGGGAGCGTCATCTATACGACGCCGGAGTGCGGAGCGGTGACGGTGGTGAAGAGAGGAGGCGCAGTGAGGTGCTATGCGTACAGGAAATGAAGGGAAGGTGGACAAAAAGTGATGGAAAAACAGTGACAGTTTGTTTGTGGACATTCGGAGAATCCTCTGCCAAAATAGTATTGCAGAAAAAACTGTAAGATTATATAATTAATAGAAGAGGAAGTCTATGAACGAAGAATGCCGAAGCGCCTCTTGCCAGATGAAGGCTCTGGCTCAGCGTGATGTGCAGCGCGAGAACGCCCCGAAAGCGAGCCGAAGCATTAAAGATTCTGTATTCAGGAATCTGTTTTCTGAAAAAAAGTATATGCTTCAGCTTTATCAGGCACTTCACCCCGAAGATATGGAAAGTACAGCGGATGATTTGGAGTGTGTAACTCTGGAACAGGTGCTGGTTCATGATATATATAATGATTTGGGCTTTCGTGTTGGAAACCGCCTTTTGATTCTTATTGAGGCGCAGAGCTTATGGACAGTTAATATCATCCCAAGATGCATGATGTATCTGGCTCGTACCTATCAGGAATATTTCCGTCAGAGCACACAGAGTTTGTTTTCTACTTCTCCGGTTAAGATGCCGGAACCGGAATTGTGTGTAATTTATACGGGAAAAACCAGGGTCAACAGAGAATATATTTCCCTGTCGGAAGAATTCTTCGGTGGCAGACAAACGGCTTTGGAGCTTCGTGTGCGGGTTATTACAGACGGTCAGGATGGGGACATCATTAATCAGTATGTCGTATTTACAAAGGTGATAGATGATCAGGTCAGAATCTATGGCCGAACCAGAGAAGCAGTAAAAGAAGCAATCCGTATCTGCAAAGACAGGAATATTCTGAGGGAATACCTTGGAACTCGTGAGAAGGAGGTTGTCGATATTATGGTTACACTATATGATCAGCAGCAGGTATGGGAAGAATATGTAGCAAGCGAGAGAAAGAAGGTGACAGAGGAAACTGCAGAATATATATTAAAGGAAAGTGCAGAGAACTTCTATAAAAACGGAGTCTCTGTGGATGTTATAGCCAGGTCTTTGAATCGGCCTGCAAAAACGATCCAAAGCTGGCTTGGCCTTCTGCCGCAAACCTGAAGGAGAACACACCCGCAAAAAGGTTGCTCCAAAGTGAATGCATGTGAACAAAATGTTGGAGGAGTGACAGAAGACCATTTCTTCCACGTGCGATTTCATGGATTATATTGGTTATATTCAGTCTGAAGAACGCACCCGCTTGACAATAAAGTATTCGAATCGTTCTGGGCTTCCTCGACCGCCCTGGCGCTGCGCAGGGGCCAGGCGACCGGCGTACAGAAATGCCGCCAGAAGCGGAAAGCCAGATCACCTCGGAAGCGGGCGTCGTAGGCGATGAAGTCCGGTTTGGTGATCAGATTGCTGAGCTGTGTTTCCAGGAGGAAGAGCCGCCAGCGCAGCCCCGGGGCGTGGGTGCGGAAGAATTCGTACAGAGCTGCCGCGGCGAACGAGAGGGCGGTCCCGACGGAACCAGTAAAGCACCTCGGGATGGAAGGCTTCGATGCAGTAGGGGCCGTTGTTGTAAGGGCAGTAAATCAGCTGATAACTGAGA
Organism: Lachnospiraceae bacterium; assembly: GCA_021202235.1. Classification (GTDB taxonomy): domain Bacteria; phylum Bacillota; class Clostridia; order Lachnospirales; family Lachnospiraceae; genus UBA3305. The sequence continues at coordinate 11,092 of JAJQDL010000070.1, read as the reverse complement.
AAGATGAAGTTCTTGCGAATGCAACAATTATGATGAAAACCGAGTGTATCACAAAAGAACAGGAAATAGAGCAAAAAAATCTTGGCAGTGAACCGGAGATCCTCACAGAAATGATCCGGGAAGCTATCGGGGAGAATGCCCGAGTGGCGCAGAACCAGAATGAATATGAGACCAGGTATGCGGAACTCCCGGGGAGGTACGAAGAGAAGAAGGCAAGGTATGAGCAGCTTGAGACAGAGATAGCAGATAAGAAGGTACGTACAAAGCAGTTCGAGAATTTTATCATCACACTGGATTCGATGGATGGAGTCTGCAGGGAATTTGATGGAGGTATGTGGGCGAGCCTGCTTGAGTGTGTAACGGTGTATGCGAGAGATGATATTAGGTTCACCTTCAGAGGTGGGATGACGATCAGGGTGTAAAGAGTTTTTAGAAGTAACGGCTGTTCCATTTCGAGACGGCCGTTTTTTTTAATTTTGACATAATTCGATTACTTATTCCTATTTACATTGTAGGTAAATGGGATTATAATATTTATATTGAGTATATTGTATTTGCTGATCAATAATAAATTTTAAAGGAGTTTTTATTATGGCGTATTTATTACACATCCGGTTTGACTACAATGGGCCGACCGGAAATTTGCAGGATGATCTTGCAGTCAGTTTCCCTTTTGAGGCAGCCACAAAAAAATGAATGGGCTGAAAAATCTGAAATGGAAAATCTGGGCGATGAATACAGAGGATCCCTCCCATCTGGAAGGATGCGGTTTTTATCTCTATCCTACCAGAGAAGCCGCTGAAGCGCGAGCTGAAGAAGGGAAAGCGACAATTCCGAATTTTATCGGCTGCTCGAATGTGACAACCACAATCTGGGAAGTGTTGGATGACTATTCCATTGCTACGCACGCTCCCATAGATGTTCCGCTGATTTCCGAACTGGAAGAAGCATAAGAATTTTTATTAAATCCGCTCCGCCTGATCCTTAATCGAGTAGGAGGCGGTGATTAACCGCCATCTTTTCATAGTACCGAACATATGGTTGCCAGCAAGCCTTCAAAACTGGCAACCATCAGCAAGAAAGTCTTCTACGGAGATAAGAAGCTGGCTTCTGTGACGCTGAAATCATCTAAACTGACCAGCTCAAAGGTAGGTGTCGGCGCTTTTAAAGGAATTAAAAGCACATGTACATTTAAGGTACCGTCCAAGAAGGTCTCCGCATACAAGAAGATCTTTAAGACGAAGGGCGCAGGCAGTAAGATCACGGTGAAGAAAGCATAATCTTTCAGGCCACAATAATAGCATCTGAAAATCGGCAGAAGGCCAGTGTTTGACTGGTTTTCTGCCGATTGCACTATGTGCGTTCATCGTTAAGAAATCCCCATGTTCATCGTTGGCTTGTATCATAATTTGAGGGGGAACGAATTCCTATGGTCACCCTCACGCCGATACCCTGGCGCGGCTTACGGCCGCCGGAGGCCTCGTCTACACGACGCCGGAGTGCGGAGCGGTGACGGTGGTGAAGAGAGGAGGCGCAGTGAGGTGCTATGCGTACAGGAAATGAAGGGGCTCAGTCCGAAGACCGCACCCTCTCGACGATAAAGTATTCGAAATCGTTCCTGGCTTCCTCCATGGCTTCGGCGCTGCGCAGGGTCCAGCCGACCGGCGTGCAGAAATGTCGCCAGAAGCGGAAAGCCAGGTCGTCCCGGAAACGGGTGTCGTAGGCGATGAAGTCCGGTTTGGTGATCAGATTGCTCAGCTGTGTTTCCAGAAGGAAGAACTGCCAGCGCAGTCCCCGCGCGTGGGTGCGGAAGAATTTCGTGCAGAGCTGTCCCCGGCGTACGAGAGGACGGTTTCTGCGGAACCAGTAGAGCACCTCAGGATGGAAGGATTCGATACAGTAAGGACCGTTATAAGGGTCTAACAGGGCGGCCGCATCCTCGCAGAGCTGCCTGTCAAAATGATTTCCCGGCGTCTTGAATTCGACGATCAGCGGAACCCGGCCATTCACAAGACCCAGAACCTGAGAGAAGAGGGGGATTCGCTCCTGCGATTCACGTAGGGTAAATTGCCGCAGTTCCTCCCAGGTGTAATCACTGACCCGGCCGCAGACGCCGCACACCCGTTCCAGACTGTCGTCGTGGAAGACAACGATCCGGCGATCCCGGGAGAACTGGATATCCAGCTCGATGCCATATCCGGCATCCACGGCCCGGCGGAAGGCTTCCAGTGAGTTCTCCGGGGCCAGCGCCGGGTCGCCGTGCAGACCCCGGTGCGCAAAAAGTTTTGTCTTATATGTTAACATAATCGCGTTGCCTCCCTGAGATTGGCTGCAGAGCCGTCAGGCCTGCCGCCTGGTACGGAGCGGGGCGACAAACCAAGATCACCCCTGCCTATCTTATCAGGGAAGAAAACCGTCGTCAAGAGTAAAGGAAAAGGGAAAAATTTGTCGGATAAATTGCAATGCCCGTCTTCCTGTGGTATACTAAAAACTCTGTGATACAGGATTCCCGGTGTGAGTACGGAAGGGATATGTGAAAATGGATCTGTTTGAATATATGGGACAGAAAAACAAGGAGAAGGACTCGCCCCTGGCCTCCCGGCTGCGTCCGGAGACGCTGGACGAGGTGGTGGGACAGAAGCATATCCTGGGGAAGGACAAGCTGCTTTATCGGGCGATTCAGGCAGACAAGCTCAGCTCGCTGATCTTTTACGGACCGCCCGGGACGGGAAAAACCACGCTGGCGCGGGTGATCGCCAATACGACGAAGGCAAACTTCCGCCAGATCAATGCGACCTCTGCCGGGAAGAAGGATATGGAAGCGGTGGTGCAGGAGGCGAAGGAGAACCTGGCGATGTACGGGACCCGGACCATCCTGTTTATTGATGAGATCCATCGCTTTAACAAGGGACAGCAGGATTACCTCCTTCCCTTCGTGGAGGATGGCACGGTGATCCTGATCGGGGCGACGACAGAGAATCCGTACTTCGAGGTGAACCGGGCGCTGATCTCGCGCTCCAACATCTTTGAGCTTCATCCGCTCTCAAGGGAAGATATCGAAGTCATCCTGAATCGGGCCGTCACGGACGTAAAGAAGGGTATGGGCGCTTATCATGCGGTGCTGGAGGATGACGCCCGCACATTTCTGGCGGATATCTGCGACGGGGATGCGCGCAATGCGCTCAATGCAGTGGAGCTGGCGGTGCTTACAACCCCGCCGGGGGAAGATGGACAGATTCATATCACAGCCTCCGTGGCGGAGGAGTGTATTCAGCGGCGCAATATCCGCTATGACAAGGACGGAGACAATCATTATGATGTGATTTCTGCGTTCATCAAGAGTATGCGCGGCTCGGATCCCGATGCGGCAGTGTATTACCTGGCGCGGATGATCTATGCGGGGGAGGATCCCCGCTTTATTGCACGCCGTATTATGATCTGTGCTTCCGAGGATGTGGGCATGGCGGATCCTCAGGCAATCTGCGTGGCCTCCGCGGCGGCGCAGATCGTGGAGCGGGTCGGGATGCCGGAAGGGCGGATTCCTCTGGCGGAAGCGGCGATCTATGTGGCCACGGCGCCCAAGAGCAATGCTTCGTATCTGGCCATCGACGCGGCGCTCGAGGCCGTGCGGGATACCCCGGTACAGCGGGTGCCTCCGCATTTGCAGGACAGTCATTACGCCGGAGCGAAGGAGCTGGGGCGGGGCATCGGTTATCAGTACGCGCATGATTTCCCGGGTCACTATGTACGGCAACAGTACCTTCCCGACGAGCTGACCGGACGGCGCTTCTTCGAACCCGGCGAAAACGGATACGAAAAAGAGATCAAGAAATATATGGAATTTTGTAAAGAATTGTAGTACGATGATACAGGAATGCCCGCGTAGCGGGAACAGATTTTGTGACAGGTGGTGAGAGTGTGAAGGAGAAAATCCGCCAGCTTGCTTCCGGTACGGTGGATCTCCCGATCCCCAGGCTGGAGCTGCTGCAGCCGAAGATAGAGGAAATGATCGCATGGGGACAGGTTTACCGGGGAGATATTCGCGTTTTCAGTGGAAACCAGGTGGATTTTCGCGGACTCATTTACTCGGATGACAGCCGCGTTGTGCTTCTTCAGAGCAGTTTTGCCGGAGTCAATGCATATATTCCCTATGAAGTACGGGTCGAGCAGCTGGATCCGGGAACGGTCCTGGAGGGGCATTTCTGTTTGGTATATAATGGCGGCGAGAAGAAGCTGCCCTACCGTTTTGAGGTGCGGCGGTCGGCGGCCGGAGCGGTGCGTCAGGCGGAGAGCCTGGAGGATTTCGCCGGACTGGCCCGGATGCGGCCGGAGGAGGCGCGGGAGCTGTTTGATTCCCAGGATTTTTCACGGCTGCCGCAGATGGAGGATATGTCGGTACGGGCGATCTATGACGGCTTGCGGCGGGCTGTGAACCGCAGAAATTCACTGGAAGAATTCCTGGTGGCCACAGGTGCCAAGGAACGTCTGCGCCTGATCGTGGATGAGACGCCGCGCAGCTTTGTGCTGCAGGATACAGAGTTGACGGAGACGATTTGCATTGAGAAGAATACCTGGGGGCAGATACGGATCCAGGCGCAGTCGGATAATCCCTGCGTGATTCTGGAACGGGAGACACTGACAGAGAAGGATTTTGAAAAAAATGTCTGTGAGCTTTCTTTCACCGTGCGCAGGGATCGCCTGCACGGCGGGAAGAATTATGCACGCATCACGCTGTCGGCTCCGCTGCAGAGCTTTCAGATCGATCTTACGCTGACGGGGCGTGCGGAGCCTTCCCGCTCGGCGCATCGCCGTTGGGAGAGGCGCTCTGAGGAGCTCGAATTCCTCAGAACCTGGCTGGGAACCATGGAGAAGGACGAAGACCGGAAGGAGAGTCTGGAGTACCTTCAGTATTGCTGGGAGGAGATGACCGGTGATGAAGAGCCGGATGTCCACCAGAAGCTGTATCGGGTCGCCATCAGTCTGGGGCTTGGAGATACAGATCTGGCTTCCATGATCCTGGAGGATGTGTCAAAGGAGGTTGAGGAACGGCGGCGGGAGGATACCGACGCTTACTGCGCCTACCTTTATCTCCAGGCGCAGGTGACGGAGAGCTGGGAGAAGAAGGAGCAGCTCCTAAAGATCCTGCACCTGTATCAGGATCAGGGACAGGAGACGGTCTTTCTCTTTTTGCTGATGCTCAGCATGGATGAGGGAGCCGCTGACCGGCCGACGGAGATCCTTGGCCGGATCCGGGATTACTATCGGGACGGATGCCGCAGCCCCTTCCTTTATCTGGAGGCCTGCCGAATCTACAATCGTCATCCGGATATCCTGAAGAAGCTGGAACATTTTGAACTGCAGACGCTTACTTTTGGCGCCCGACAGGGAATTCTTACGCGGGAGACTGCGCTCTATCTGGCGACACTGGCGGCGCAGGAGAGAAACTATCGTCCGGCATTTCATCGACTTCTGGCCCGTCTGTATGATACGTATCAGGATGATGAGATCCTGGAAGCTGTCTGTGCACTGCTAATCCGGGGAGATCGGCGGGAAGCGGAGGATTTTGTCTGGTTCGCCCGGGGCGTGGAGCGGGACATCCGCCTGACAAGGCTGTACGATTACTATTTATATACGGTGCCGGAAGACTGGCAGCAGGCTTTTCCCCGGGAACTGGTTCTGTATTTCAGCTATAACAGTCCCCGGAATCCGGAGAGTCAGCAGCTCCTTTACCTGAATCTGATTCGTTTTTATGGCAATGATCGGCAGATCATGCAGTCCTATGAAGAGCAGATACATTCGTTTGTCCGCCGCTCGATCCTGGCCGGAACTATAAACGGGGAGCTGGCGCATCTTTACAGCCGCAGACTGACAGTGGAGGATGTGGATGACAAGACAGCCCGGATCCTGCCGGATATCCTTCGGGCTCATGAGATCACAGATACGACCGGACGTTTTGCGGAGGTGATCGTGGTCTACGGAGAGCTGGAGGAGGAACTGTCTGTTCCCCTGCGGGATGGACGGGCCTGTGTGCCGCTCTATTCGTCTTCCTGCCGGATTCTCTTTGCAGATGCCGCGGGAACCCGCTATGCCGGAGATACCGGAACCGTGCGGCCTCTTCTGGAGAATACACAGTCCATCGAGAACCGCTGCCGTGAGCTCTATTCACGCCATGCCATGCTGCGTCTGGCAGAGTGTACGCAGATCCTGCTTCGTGGGGCGGAGACGGAGAACCAGATCCGTCTGCTCAAGAAGGAGATCGAGGTGCGGGATATTCACCGGCAGTTCCGGCGGGCGATGACTTCGGCCATCGTGGAATTCGCGATCCGACGGGAGAAGCCAGAGGAGGAGGAACTCCTCGCCTGTGTCCGCTACAGCGGTATCACGCCGGATCAGCGGCTGCGTCTGACAAAGCTGCTGATTGATCTGGGACAGCTGACGGAGGCGGAGATTCAGGTGCGGCGCATCGGATATCGGGAGCTGCCTGTGGGCAGCCTGCTGCGCCTGGTCAGCCTGACGATCCAGAACAGCCTGTATGAGAAGGATGAATTCGTTGTGGATATGTGTCGCTATCTCTTTGACAGGGGGCAGTGCGACGATATCCTTCTGGAGTATCTGTGTACTTATTTTAATGCCTCCAGCCGGGAGATGCTTCCCATCCTGCAAATGGCGTACGAGCGCAAGCTTCATACCGGAGATATGCCGGAGCGTCTGCTGGGACAGATGCTGTTCACGGGCGTCTATGACGGGATGGATGAGGTCTTCCACATCTATATGGAACAGGAAAATACGGATCGACTTCTGGTTCATGCGTATTTCGTGGTCAAATGCAGCGGATATTTTCTGCGGCAGGAGGCCACGGGAGAAGACGTATTTCACTTTGTGGAAGGACTGCTCACGGAGGAGTCTGAGCGCGACAGCGTGCCGGAGATCTGTGTGCTCGCGCTGACAAAATATTATGCGGGGCGGGAAAGTCTGACGGAAGAGGAGACCCGTCTGTGCGCGAGTCTGGTGGACAGTCTTTATCGGAAGGGCATGATCTTTGCCTGGATGAAGGACCTGAGCGCCAGAGTCCGGCTGCCGGAAGAGATCCGCTGCCGGGAATGGCTGGAATATCACGGTGAGGCGGGACAGAGCCTGGAGCTGCGTCTGCGCATTCTCCCCGAGATGGCGGGGAAACCGCCGCTGCGGCTGGTGATGCCTCAGATCTACCCGGGAATCTATGTCAAGTCTCAGCTGCTCTTTGAGGGCGACGAGATGGAGTATGAGATTGTCCGGGAGGACGGGCGGGAGATCCTCGAGAAGGGGGAGCCGCCGGGGGACTGCCTCATCGGATTCGGATGGAAGCCGCTTTGCACGGCTGAACCGCCTGCAGGCTGCGGTACGGGACGGAAGAGCTGTGACCTCATGGCAGCAGGAGGTTCTGGATTACGCGATGATGGAAACCTGGACAGAGCAGATCTTTGCGCTGCCGGAGGAATGACAGAACGGAAAAATGGCGGAAAGGAGGAGACCTGCATGCAGGGATTGTTACTGGGAATGGATTTGTGCGATGATTACAGCCAGGTGAGCTGTTTTAACCCTCTCACTATGGAGGCGGAGGCGATTACCCTGTCTGCCGCGGAGTCGTCCTGCCTGATTCCCACTGTGATTTGTAAGAAGAAACAGGAGGATGTCTGGTTCATCGGAGAGGAAGCCTATCGCCGGGCGCTGTTCGGCGAGGGGACCATGGTAGATAAGCTCGTGAAGCTGGCCCGGAAGGACGGCAGCGCGACCATCGAGGGGGTTCGCTACACGGCGGAGGACCTGCTGGGGCGCTATGTCTCGATGCTGATGGAGAAGGCCCGGGCGAAATATCGCCTCGAAGAAGTGGACAGCCTTGTTTTTACAGTGCAGACGCTGGAGGCTTCCTTCCTGGATCTCCTGGTTCGTGTGGCGGAGCGCTGCGGGGTGCCCCGGGAGCTGGTACACATTCTGAATCATACAGAGAGCTTTGTTTACTACGTGATTAGTCAGAAACAGGAGGTGTGGGCCAACGCAGCCTGTATGTTTGACCTGACGGAGGATGGCCTGCACTATTATGAGATGCGGATGATCCGCGGACGAAAGCCCAAGATTGTGGAGGCAAAACACGAGCGGATGGATGAGGGATTCAGTCTGGATCTTCTGGACAATGCTTCGGGAGAACATCTGGGAGATACGATCCTGACGGCCTGTGCGGAACGTCTCCTGGATAAAAAGGTTATTTCCTCCGTGTTCCTTACGGGGAAGGGATTTCTTTCTACGGATTGGGCGCCGAATTTCATTCAGACGATATGCAATAAGAGAAGAGCCTTCGCGGGGCAGCATGTATTTGCCAGCGGGGCGGCTTACATCGCCTATGATGTGCTGCAGGAGTCGACATCATATTCCTTTGTCTGTCTGTGCGAGGGACGCATTGCTTCCACCGTCAGCCTGATGGCCCGCTATCAGGGGCGGAATGAGAAGGTCATCCTGGCGGAGGCAGGGACGAACTGGTATGAAGCGCGTTCCCGGGTGGAACTGATTCCTGACGGGACGGATTGTCTGGAGCTTTCTATTGCCGCCTGCGGGATTCCCCGGTCGGACAAGGTGCGGATCGATCTGTCAGATTTCCCGGTCCGCCCTAACAAGACGACCCGCATCGAGGTGATCGTATCCTTCACCTCGGAGGATTGTATGACGGTTCGTGTGATCGATCTGGGCTTTGGCGATCTATTTCCGTCCTCCGGGCGGGTGTTGAGGAAGGATTTTTACCTGTCATAAGAGAGTACGGAGAGGCGCCGGGACGCCACGACTGATTTTTAAGAAAATGTGCGGAGCGTGACGGGAAAAGGGAGAAGAATGTTATGAGTGCCATGCTGCTGTGCCGCAGCCGGAAAGCGAAGGAACCCTATTTCGTGGAGGAACTGGGGGTCTATCTCTATTCCGGTGAGGAACTGAGTGATTATATTTATCATAATGCCACGCTGATCGGAGAGGATTTCCTGGACGAGAGGCTTTTTCGATTTATTGGCCAGGAGCTGGCCATGGAGAATCTGGAAGGAAAGCTTCGCAAATGGGTGAAGCAGGCTGATCTCTCCGAGCTGCTCCTGGTGATTCTGCAGGACATTCATTATTATGACAGTGAAGAGCTGTTCGCCTTTCGGCAGACGATGGCGGCCGCAGAGAAGAAGACGGCCGGCTGGCGGATGCGGGAGAAGGCGAACACGCTGCTTGCAAGGCGCCGCTATTCCAGCGCACTGCTCCAATATGACAGATTGCTTCATTCCGGTTATCCGGAGTTGATGGATGAGTCGTTCCGGGGCCGTGTCTGGCTGGGACGCGGGATGGCTTTTGCCCGCCAGTATGACTGGCAGGCGGCCGCTTCCTGCCTTGAGAAGGCCTGCGGCCTGCTCCGGGATGAGGACGTTCGCAAGAAGCTGTACCAGATCACCTGTCTGGCTCCGGAAACGAAGCTGGCCGGGGAGACGCTGGCCGGTCTCTCTGCGGAACAGAAGGCTGCCTGGGAGGCGGAACTGGCAGAGGCAAAGGGTCAGTCGCGTTTTCAGGGGAAGGGGCAGGACGTTTCGGAGTGGATGGATAAGGATAACATCCGCCGGGCGGCAGGGCTCCAGAGCCTGGTGCAAGGCTGGAAAGCGGAATATCGAAGAAGTCTGGGTACTTCGTAAATCCGGCGCGCGGGAGCGCCGGCACACAGGAAAGGAAACAGGTGTTATGGAAAAGAATTTGTTCTTCATCGGATTCATGGGAAGCGGAAAGACGACGATTTCCGCGGCGTTCTCCAAAAGGTTCAGCAGGAACCTGATCGAGGCGGATGATATCATTGTGGAGCGGGCCGGGATGAGCGTGAAGGATATCTTCGCCACGCAGGGCGAGGAGGCTTTCCGCGATATGGAGACGCAGCTCTGCCGTGAGCTGGTGGAGCTGAATGATTATGTGGTGTCCTGCGGCGGCGGGATGCCGGTGCGTCCGCAGAATGTGGAGTACATGAAGAAGAACGGTTTTGTGGTGCTTCTGGAAGCCCGGCCGGAGACGATCCTTGACCGGGTGAAGGGCAGCGATGAACGCCCGATTCTGAACGGACATATGAATGTGGATTATATCGCCGAGCTGCAGCAGAAGCGGGCGAATGCGTATCGTTCGGCGGCGGATATCGTGGTGCAGACGGACGGGAAATCGGTGGATGAGATTGTGGAGGAAGTCTATGAGAGTATCCGTCGGGCAAGACAGTCATCGATTTGACGAGTCGGAACTGAATAAGAAGTGCATCCTGGGAGGCGTGGTCTTTGACACGGCTCCCGCCTTCTCTGCGAATAGTGACGGGGATGTGGTGCTTCATGCGGTGACGAATGCGGTGTCGGGGATTACCTGCCGCAATGTGCTGGGACGCCGTGCGGATGAGATGTGCCAGGCGGGGATCACGGACAGCCGGGCGTATCTGCGGACGGCGCTGGATGACCTGGAGAAACAGGGATTTAGGCCGGTGCATCTGAGTATTTCCATCGAGGGGAAGCGGCCGGCGATCTCGCCGCGGGTGGAGGAGATGCGGGCTTCCATTGGGGCGCTGATGGGGCTTCCGGCGGAGTGTGTCGGGATTACGGCGACGACCGGGGAAGGGCTGACGGACTGCGGGCGCGGGCTCGGGGTCAGTGTTTTTTGCGTGCTTACGGTGGAGTGAGGGGGTTCCTGTTCTCTTTTATTCCAGTGACGATCTCCACGGTGATTTACTTTCTGTTCGAGGGACGCTGGCTGCGGTGGGTTCCTTTCCTGCGCGAGTGACGCCGTCCGCGGCGGTTCCCCGGCAAACGGGGCAGGGCGCTTCGGAGCTAACCGCTGAGAAGTTCTTAGGCTCAGGGCATTACTGAAGTAACGCCCTGGGCCTAAGAACTTCTAGGCGGTGGATCTCCTCAGTCGCCCTGAACGCCCCTGATTGTTTGCCCGGGGAATCCGCTCGCGGGCGGCTGTTTGGGATGAAGGGAGTGTGGGCTGCCGCGTTGCCCGGGGAATCCGCTCGCGGGCGGCTGTTTGGGATGAAGGGAGTGTGGGCTGCCGCGTTGCCCGGGGAATCCGCTCG
>JAJQDL010000126.1 GCA_021202235.1 Lachnospiraceae bacterium | reverse complement strand
GACCCGGGGGCCGTCGGGCAGACAGGAACGCTTGAACTGCTGGGCAAAGAACCGCCGATAGAACGTGCGCATCCATTTCCAGATCGTCTCCGCGTCAAAGGTCCCCTCAAAGGTGCGCAGAGCCAGACGATAAATCTTGCGCGGCGGGAAACCGAAACGCAGCATATAATATAAGAAAAAATCGTGGAGCTCATACGGGCCCACCAGATCCTCGGTCTTCTGCGAGATCTTCCCGTCCTCCGGAGGCAGCAGTTCGGGACTCACCGGCGTGTCGAGGACATCCTGCAGTGTGGCTGCCAGCGCCTCATCTCCGCAGGTATCCGCATAGCAGCGCACCAGATGGCGTACCAGCGTCTTGGGCACGCCGACATTGACACCGTACATGGACATATGATCTCCATTGTAGGTCGCCCAGCCGAGAGCCAGCTCCGACATATCCCCGGTGCCGATGACCAGGCCGCCCACCTGGTTGGCGATATCCATGAGTACCTGGGTGCGCTCCCGGGCCTGTCCGTTTTCATAGGTCACATCGTGCACCGCCTCGTCGTGACCTATATCCCGGAAATGCGTCCGCACAGCCTCAGCAAGAGGAATCTCCCGCAGAGTCGCCCCGGTGGCAGTTGCCATACGGCAGGCATTCCGATAGGTGCGGTCCGTCGTGCCGAAGCAGGGCATGGTGACAGCCACGATCCCCTCCCGGGGCAGCTTCAGCCGGTCGAAGGCCCGCACCGTGACCAGGAGCGCCAGCGTGGAATCCAGGCCCCCCGAGATGCCGATCACCGCATGCTTGCATCCGGTGTGCGCCAGACGCTTCACCAGCCCCATAGACTGGATGGAGAGGATCTCCTCACAGCGCTCCGCCCGGTCCCGCTGCCCGCCGGGTACGAAGGGAGTCTGCGGGAAGGTACGAGTCAGCTTCGTCTCTGTCACCTTCAGCGAGAACGTGATTGTCTCGTGCTTCTCATCGTCCACCGGGCCAAAGCAGGTGTTCCGCCGTCGCTCGCTGACCAGCTTGTCGATATCAATATCGCCATAAAGGATTCCATTCTGAAAGCGGTCCGCCTCCGCCAGAAGCGCTCCGTTCTCGGCGATCATATTGTGACCGCTGAAGACCAGATCCTGGCTGGACTCGCCTTCTCCGGCGCTGCAGTAAATATAAGAACAGATCAGCCGCCCGGACTGTCCCGTCACCAGACTGCGGCGGTACTCTGCCTTTCCCGTCGCCTCGTCGCTGGCCGAGCTGTTGACGATCACCGTCGCTCCGGCCAGAGCATGGCGGATACTGGGCGGATTGGCGCTCCAGAGATCCTCACAGACCTCCCCGGCCACGATCAGATCCGGGAAATCCTCACACTGAAAGAGCAGGTTCGTTCCCAGAGGGACGCCGATCTCATCGCCCTCCTCGTCGGTGATATCCACATCGAAGGTCTCCTCGTTGCCGGGCGTGAAATGCCGTTTCTCGTAAAATTCCCCATAATTGGGAATATACGTCTTGGGAACCAGCCCCAGAAGCTCCCCCCGGTTCATCGCTGCCATACAGTTGTACAGCCGCCCCTTGTGAACCCAGGGCGTTCCCACGAAAACCAGAGCGTCCAGCGTTTTTGTGGCCGCCGCCACCTCCATCAGTTCATCGTGGGTGCGGTCAAGCAGCAGCTTCTGCAGAAATAGGTCTCCGCAGGTATATCCTGTCATGACAAGCTCGGGAAATACCACGATCTTCGCGCCTTCTGCGACTGCCTCCTGCATTGCCGCGACAACCTGCTCCCGGTTATATACCGGGTCCGCCACTTTAATCGAGGGCGTCACCGCCGCCACTCTGACAAATCCATCCTGCATGATACCCTCCTGTTCCGGCCCTGCGGCCTGTCATCATTCACTCTGTTTCTTTTTCTGCCGCACGCCGCGGGCGCCCCGGTGCGAGAGCCGGACACTGCTCCAGTCTGCTGCCTCATTTCCGGCCTGCTCACTTCTTGCACGCGGCGAGACCTGCGAAGCCTCCTTCACCCGATCTCCCTCCGCCAACTGGATACCGTGTACGCCGGCGCTGGCCTTCTTCATCTCGCTGATCTCGCTGACCGCGAAACGCAGCGCATAGCGCTCCTCCGTCCGCAGCACCAGCTGAGCACCGGAGAGAACCTCTACTGAGAGAACCCGGTCCCCTTCCGCCAGCTTCGTAGCCGCAACGGTCTTTCTTGAAGAAATAAATTCACTTCCCGCTACAATCTTCACCATGCCTGTCTCCGTGACAAACAGGAACTTCTCTGTTTCCAGATCCGCATCCGGGAAGATTCCCACGACACGCTCCTCACGGCTGTCGTAGTTGCAGAGATTGTCCAACGGGCTCCCCTTATCTCTCGCCCGGGCCGCCGGAATATCCGCCACCTTCAGCTGATGCAGGCGTCCCGTATCGGTAAACAAATAGATTTTTCCCGTGTTTTTACACAAAAATACCTGTCGGTTCTCCTTGCGGATCGCCTCTTCATTCCGACTGAACACCGAGAGATCATAGGTCTTGGCATAGCCGAAGCGATCCACAGCGAACATCAGCTCCTGCTCGACGACCTCTTCCTTCACCTCGTGTGCCGCCTCTGCTTCGGTGATGAGCGTGCGCCGTTCCCGGCCAAAATGCCCGATCAGAGCATCCAGCTCACGGACGATCGTGTTGGTCATGGCCCGCGGGGAAGACAAAATCTTCTCATACTGATCGATGAGCTTCACGGTCTTGTCATGTTCCTTATTCAGGGTGAGAATTTCCAGCCCGATCAGCTTCGACAGACGCATCTCGAGGATTGCCGTCGCCTGACGCTCCGTGAAGTCCAGATGCTCCGCCGCTTTGCGGGATTTCTGGGATTTAAAAGTCACCTGAGAGGGGTCGCCCATCAGACAGGCCTTCGCATCCTTCACGGTCTTGCTGCCCCGGATGATTTCGATGATCAGGTCAATGATATCAATGGCGCGGATCAGCCCCTCCTGCACCTCGGCTTTCTCCCGTTCCCTCTGCAGCAAATGCGTGTATTTGCGGGTATTCAGATCGATCTGGAAACGAATATTTTCCTGCAGGATCTGTTTGAGGCCCACGGTCTGGGGCGTTCCGTCCACCACGGCCAGCATGTTGACGCCGAAAGTGTCCTCCAGTCCTGTTTTCTTATAGAGAATATTTTTCACCCGCTCCGGGTCGGAACCGTTTTTCAGTTCAAAGACCAGGCGAATGCCCTCCTTCGAGGACTGGTTGGAGATATCCGTCACCTCCGGCAGCTTCTTGGACTCAATCAGCGCCGCCACATCGGAAATGAATTTGGAGATACCGCTGCCGATCATCGTATAGGGAATCTCGGAGACCACCAGACTGCTGCGGTCGGACTTGCGACGGCCGGGTTCCAGTTCGACCTTCCCGCGCAGACGAATCCGTCCTGCGCCGGTCTCATAGCTCCCAAGCAGCTCGTCCCGTTTGCTCACGCTGCCCCCGGGAGGGAACTCCAGCCCCGGCAGCGTCTCGATCAGCTCCTCCGTCGTCGCGGACGGCTTCTTCAGAAGAATCTTCATCGCCTCCAGCACCTCGCGCAGGTTGTGCGTAGGAACGCTGGTGCGCATGCCCACAGCGATGCCCTCGGCGCCATTCACGAGAATATTGGGAATCTTGACCGGAAGGACAACCGGTTCCTTCTCTGTCTCATCAAAATTGGGGACATAATCCACGACGTCCTTGTCCAGATCGGCCAGAAAAGCCAGCTCTGACAACTCCGACAGCCGCGCCTCGGTATAACGGGCCGCTGCCGCGCCGTCCCCTTCGATGGAGCCGAAATTCCCATGCCCGTCCACGAGGATTTCCTCTTTCTTCCAGTCCTGCGCCATCACCACCAGCGCCTCATAGATCGAGCTGTCGCCGTGAGGGTGATATTTACCCATCGTATCGCCGACGATACGGGCGCTCTTCCTGTGCGGCTTGTCGTGCTTGACCCCCAGCTCATACATGGCATAGAGCGTACGCCGCTGCACCGGTTTCAGGCCGTCACGGATGTCCGGAATCGCCCGGGAGACGATGACGCTCATCGCGTAGTCCAGATAAGACTTGCTCATCTCCTCGGAGAACTCCGTCTTCAGGATCCTCTCCTCCGGATTGCTGTTTGTCTGTTCCTTCTTGCTTTTACTCACAAATTTCCACTCCTATACACAGGACTTTATATCGTTCTTTTCATGCTGCACATGGGCTGAGTCAACAGCCGTTCCCTGTTCTTCCCTAAACATCCAGCGTCGCGTAGACCGCGTTTTCCTGGATATAATTACGCCGCGGCTCCACCTCGCTGCCCATGAGCAGATTCGTCATGGAATCCGCCGTGCGCGCGTCCTCGATCTCCACCTGCTTCAGCAGCCGCGTCTCCGGGTTCATCGTCGTCTCCCAGAGCTGTTCCGCGTTCATTTCGCCCAGCCCCTTGTAGCGCTGCAGGCCGAAATTCTTATGATTCCGGCGGTATTTGATCAGTGCTGCATCGTCATAGAGATAGAGTTCCTCGCCGCGGGCCGGAGCCACCTTATAGAGAGGCGGCATAGCGATGTAAATATGCCCTTCCTGGATCAGCTCCGGCATGAAACGATAGAAAAAGGTCATAAGCAGGGTGCTGATATGCGCCCCGTCGACATCGGCATCCGCCATGATGATGATCTTGTCATAGCGCAGCTTCGTGATGTCAAAATCGTTCCCGTACCCCTCCGAGAATCCACAGCCGAAGGTATTGATCATTGTCTTGATCTCGGCGTTGGCCAGCACCTTGTCCATCGTGGCCTTCTCCACGTTGAGAATCTTGCCGCGGATTGGCAGGATCGCCTGATATTTCCGGTTCCGGGCTGTCTTGGCGGAGCCGCCGGCGGAATCTCCCTCGACGATGAAGATCTCGCATTTCGAGGCATCGCGGCTCTCGCAGTTGGCCAGCTTCCCGTTGCTGTCGAAGGAAAACTTCGGCTTCGTCAGCATGTTGGCCTTATTCTTCAGCTCTGCCCGGCGGATCTTCGCGGAACGCTCGGCGCAGGAGATAATCGCCTTCAAATCCTCCAGGTTCCGGTCAAAATGCAGCGGCAGCTCATCCGACGTGACCTCCGCCACCGCCTGCAGTGCATCGGCGCTGACCAGCGTGGTCTTTGTCTGACCCTCAAAAAGCGGATCCGGGTGCTTGATCGACACCAGCGCCGTCATCCCGCAGCGGGTATCCGCCCCGGTGAAGTTTTCATCCTTCTCCTTGAGAATCCCCAGCTCCCGGGCATAGGAATTAATCAGCATGGTAAAACGGTTCTTGAAGCCGGTCAGGTGCGTGCCTCCCTCGGCATTATAGATATTATTACAGAACCCGAGAATATTTTCATCAAATGAACGATTGAACTGGAAGCAGACGTCCACCTCGATGTCCTCTGCCTTTCCGTGGAAGAGCACCACGTCGCTGACAGTCTCCTTCCCGCGGTTCAGGTCGCGCATGAAACCGGCGAGGCCGTCGGGCTCATGGAAGATGGTGTCTTCCTCCTCTTCCGCCCGCTCATTGACAAAAGGCATCGTCCGCCCCGGATTCAGGTAGGCAGTCTCATGAAGCCGGTTGCGGATGGCGGACGC
This sequence comes from Lachnospiraceae bacterium, assembly GCA_021202235.1. Lineage (GTDB taxonomy): Bacteria > Bacillota > Clostridia > Lachnospirales > Lachnospiraceae > UBA3305. The sequence continues at coordinate 32 of JAJQDL010000126.1, read as the reverse complement.
GTTACAGGAATGCTCTCCGAAGATCTCCGGAT
>JAJQDL010000171.1:29564-34747 GCA_021202235.1 Lachnospiraceae bacterium | reverse complement strand
CCCAAGGTGACCGCTGCTGCCTGGAGAATATTTGCTGATAGTGATTAGTAGAGGGGTAAGTGTGCATGCCTGCAGAGGATTTCCCGGCGGCAGCGCAGTGTGTATATCAGAAAGCGCTTGATTTTCACTGTCATTTCGTATATAGTTAGATGCGGTGCGCGGGGCAGACGTTTGTCAGCTGCTTTGCCGCGCTAGTGTATTGCAGGATGCCCTGCGGGGTGTCAAACGTAGGAGGATTTGTCATGGTAAGAGCAATCGTCGGAGCCAACTGGGGCGATGAGGGCAAGGGCAAGATCACGGATATGCTGGCCAGAGAGTCGGATATCGTCATCCGTTTCCAGGGTGGAAGCAACGCCGGTCACACGATCATCAATAATTACGGAAGATTTTCCCTGCATCTGCTCCCCTCCGGGGTATTTTATGACCATATTACCAGCATCATCGGAAATGGCGTAGCGCTGAACATTCCCTATTTTATTAAAGAGCTGCAGGCTCTGGTGGACGCAGGCGTTCCGAAGCCGAAGGTTCTGGTGTCTGATCGGGCGCAGATCCTGATGCCTTACCATGTTCTGCTGGATGCGTACGAGGAAGAACGGCTGGCCGGTCAGTCCTTCGGTTCCACCAAATCGGGCATTGCGCCCTTCTATTCGGATAAATATGCCAAGATCGGCATTCAGGTCAGCGAGCTCTTCAACGAAGAGGTGCTGGAGGCCCGGGTGGAGAAGATCTGCACGCTGAAGAATGTGCTTCTGGAGCATTTGTATCATAAGCCTCTCCTGGTGAAGGAGGAGCTGATGGAGGAACTTCACAGCTATCGTGACGCGATCGCACCCTATGTCTGCGACGTATCCGCCTATCTGAATCAGGCGCTTCGCGACGGGAAGAACATCCTGCTGGAGGGGCAGCTGGGAACCATGAAGGATCCGGATCACGGCATCTACCCGATGGTGACATCCTCCTCGACGCTGGCGGCTTACGGGGCTGTAGGTGCGGGGATTCCTCCCTATGAGATTAAGAATATCACGGCTGTGGTCAAGGCATATTCCAGCGCAGTGGGCGGCGGCGCCTTTGTCAGCGAGATCTTCGGTGATGAGGCGGAGGAGCTGCGGCGGCGCGGCGGCGACAAAGGCGAGTACGGCGCGACGACGGGACGGCCCCGCCGGGTGGGCTGGTTTGACTGCGTGGCGAGCCGTTACGGCTGCCGCCTGCAGGGAGCTACCGAGGTCGTTCTGACGATCGTGGATGCGCTGGGCTATCTGGATGAGATCCCGATCTGCGTGGGCTACGAGGTGGACGGCGAGATCCTGCATGATTTCCCGGCTTCCGAGAAGCTGAACCGCGCTAAACCCGTGTGGGAAGTGATGCCCGGCTGGAAACAGGATATTCGGGGCATTAAGAAGTTCGCAGAGCATCCGGACAACTGCCGGAAGTATGTCGAGCGCATCGAGAAGGAGCGAGGTGATCCGATCACCATGGTCTCCAACGGACCGGGACGGGATGAGATCATCCGCAGAGGGTGATGCCCGCTGGTGAGTTTCTGGTTCATACGAAAGTGACGCCCGCTGATGCGTCTGCGTTTCATGAGAGAAAAGTGACGCCCGCCCGGGCGCCCATGTTTCATAGGACAGCTGAAACAGTCCTCTGAAACATGGGTGCCCCGGGCGGGCTGTTTGTTATTGTTGCATATGAAAGGGCTCCTCAGCCCGTCATTCTTCTCAGTAGAATTCCGCCGTTCTCTTTCAGCCACTGCGCCCATCGATCATAGTCCGGATAAACCCGATGCACCTCTGCATAGAAAGCCTGAGAGTGATTCATCACCTTCCGGTGGCAGAGCTCATGGACCACGACGGCGTCTACGACCTCCGGCGGTGCCAGCATGAGGAGGCAGTTGAAGTTCAGATTTCCTTTGGCGGAGCAGCTGCCCCAGCGTGACTTCTGATTGCGGATCGTGATGCGGCCATAGGTGACGCCGACCTGCGGCGCAAAATAGCGGACCCGTTCCGGGATGACCTGCAGGGCCTGGTTCGCCAGAGCCTGGATCTCTTCCATGGAAAGGCGTTCCACTTTTGGCCGGTTTTTATTTTCTTCAGCCAGTTTCTCTGTGTTTTTCTCAATCCAGTCCCGATGATCATTGACGAAATGTTCGATCTCAGCATCCGTCATCCGCTGCGGCGCGCGGACGAGAAGGCCGTTCTCATGGATCTGGAGGGAGATCGTTTTACGGTTGCTGCGGATGATGCGATAAGATGGTTCTTCCATAGGTACCTCCCTGCGCTTGTTGAACATTGGAATATGTGATAGACTATCCATAGAAGCTTTTGGCCTGGATAAAGGGGTATCCTAGCGATGATTTAACTATAAACCTTATTTTCAAAAACTGCCACCTTTATTTATAGTGATGTCCGCGTCAGCGGAGCTGGCGGAACTTTTTCAGACGAGCAAGCAGAACATCAGTCTGCATATCAATAATTGTTTTAGGGAGGGGGAGCTGTTGCCGGAAGCAGTTGTCAGGAATCCTTGACAACTGCCTCTGATGTCCTCTTCATTTGATTTGATTCCTGTTTTAGAAGATTTATATATCAGCCCGAGTGATTTTCTGGCACCAATTCAGAAAGAGAGGATTCAGTATGATTGACATTAAGAAAGTTGCAGCTGAAACGGGTACGTGGAACCGATTGAAAAAAGCCTTAATATAGTGTAAGATAAAGTCAGATTGCCTGCGGGCATGAAAGAATGGGAGAAGACATGAATCAGGATACACGAACAGCCATCGAAGCGGTGGTGCAGGAGATATCGGAGAATTATCGCACGGAGGAGCTGCTGATCCGCAAGCACGGGCGGATGATGCCCAACCGGGCGACCGTTGTGGAGATCCTTGAGGAGCTGCGGAAGATTCTTTTCGCCGGGTATTTTCAGGCGGATACGATGGAGCCCCAGCTCAGCGATTATTTTGTGGGGCAGAGCCTGACGGAGATTTATGGGAAGATGAAAAATCAGATCGAGCTGGCCATGATCTATATGAGCGAGGCCGGAGCGGACGAGGAAGCAATCTCCCAGGAGGCGGAGGAGATCTGCGTGAAATTCTTCCGGCGCATTCCTTACATTCAGAAGATGCTGCTGAAGGATGTGCAGGCCGGTTTTGACGGTGATCCGGCAGCCAAGAGTAAGGAGGATATCATTTTCTCTTACCCGGGATTTTTTGCCATTCTGGTTTACCGCATCGCGCACGAGCTGTACGTGCAGAACGTACCGTTGGTACCGCGGATTATGTCAGAGTATGTCCATGGTCTGACTGGAATTGATATCAATCCGGGCGCTACAATCGGGGAGTATTTCTTTATTGATCACGGCACCGGCGTCGTGATTGGTGAGACCACGACGATCGGCAACAATGTGAAGCTCTATCAGGGCGTGACGCTGGGGGCTCTGTCCACCCGAAGCGGTCAGCAGCTGTCCGGCGTGAAGCGCCATCCGACGATCGAGGACCGTGTGACGATCTATTCCGGGGCGACGGTTCTGGGTGGCGACACGGTTATCGGTGAGGAATCGATCATCGGCGGCAGTGCCTTCATCACGCACTCCATCCCCAAGTACACGAAGGTGGCGGTAAAGAATCCGGAGCTGACGATCAAGGCGCCGGAGCCTGAGGGGAAGGGCCCGCAGTGGGAGCTGGTGTAGGAATTACAGTAAAAATACAGAAATCGGCTGCCTGGGGTGACGCGGCGACAGGTACATTGCCATACAGGTGAGGGGATATTGATGAACTGGACGAGAGCGCAGGTAAAGGCCAACGCCAGGCTGATGGTGAAGAAGAACTGGATCATGTGCATCCTGGTGAGCCTGGTCGTGGGTCTGACGACTGGCCGGATGAGCTGGGAATATCAGGTTGATCTGGACTCCGGCTTTGACACCGTATTCGGGTGGGGAGAATACTATTATTACGCAGGTGACGGCTCGCTGCTTGTCCGTCTGTGGAATTTGCTGATGGAAGCAGGCTGGTTTCTGCTGCGGACGATTCCATTGCTTTTGGCCGGTGCAATTTTTGCGGTTGCTCTTGCTGTTTTATTGGGAAATGTCCTGGAGGTGGGCGCGGCCCGTTTCTATCTTCATAACATTCACAGCCGGGGAGAACTGGGTGATCTGCTCTTCGGATTCCGTTACCAGTACGGAAATGTGGTCGCCGTCATGTTTCGGCGGATGCTGTATATCTTTCTGTGGTCTTTGCTTTTTGTAATCCCTGGTATCGTGAAAGCCTACGAGTACCGGATGGTACCGTATCTTCTGGCAGATAACCCGGAGCTCACGGCCCACGAGGCGCTGGAGCGGAGCAGGGAGATGATGCGGGGAGAGAAATGGAATGCCTGGGTTCTGGACTGGTCTTTTTTCCTCTGGGATATCCTGTCCACCGTCACTATGGGGATCGCCGGCCTGGTGTGGGTCGGCCCCTATGAAGACGCAGCCGGGGCGGAGCTCTATACGGCGCTGAAGGCGAAGGGCGGAACCGGCTGGTCGGTCTGAGCTGAATGAAACACGAATCCCGTATCGGGATTTTTTTGCAGAATTGAGCGGCGTGAGGCAGCGCAGGAGGTGAACCGCCGTGAAGACCATCAATGCAGATATTAAAAGCGGCAATCTGCGGCGGGTATACCTGATCTACGGGGAGGAGGCCTATCTGCGGCAGTCCCTGAAGCATCGCCTGCGGGAAGCTGTGGTGGGCGAAGATACCATGAACTACACCTATATGGAAGGGAAGGATGCCGACGCGGCGGCCATCATCGAGATGGCGCAGACCATGCCTTTCTTCGCGCCCCGCCGCCTGATCCTCGTGGAAAACAGCGGCTTCTTCAAGCAGAGTTCTGAGGAGCTGGCTGCTTATCTGCCGGAGATGCCGGAAACCGCTTGTCTGGTGTTCGTGGAAGAAGCGGTTGACCGGCGGAATAAGCTGTATAAACGGGTGGCTTCATTGGGTTATGCGGCCGAATGCAAACGCCAGACACCGGCGGAGCTGAAGCGCTGGATCGCCCGGGGGCTGGCGCAGGCCGGAAAGAAAGCGACGGAAGCAACGGTGGACGAGTTCCTCACGCGGACGGGGGATGATATGGAGAATATCCGCCAGGAACTGGAGAAGTTGATCGGCTATGTAGGAGATCTTCAGCTCGTGTCCAAGCAGGGTCTGGTCTCGA
>JAJQDL010000171.1:0-29554 GCA_021202235.1 Lachnospiraceae bacterium | reverse complement strand
CTGCGCCCTGGTCTTCTAGAGGAGTGATGCCCTTGGCATCGGTAATCAGAAGAAGGCGCTGGATCTGTATTACAATCTGCTGATGCTCCGCGAACCGCCGATGAAGATCATGGTTCTCATCGCCCGGCAGTTCCGCGGTATCCTGCAGGTGAAGGAACTCCGGGAGAGAGGCGTCGCGAAGGACGAGATGGCGCAGCGCTGCAAGCTGCGGCCCTTTCAGGTGACCCGCTATCTCGGTCAGGCTTCCCGCTTCCGCCGGGAGGAACTCGAAGAGTATGTAGAGCTTTGCGTGGAGGCCGATGAAGCCGTGAAGCAGGGAAATCTCCGGGATACTTTGGCGGCAGAGATGCTGATCGTACGATTTACTTCTGAATAAAAATGACCGTTCCCACACCATGGAACGGTCATTTGCATTTTCTCTCTCCCATCGCGGGTCAACGACTGGGTTTCATATTCTCTGCTCTTACGCCATCTTGTTGATTGCCAGAGCCAGACGGGAAATCTTGCGGGAAGAGGTGTTCCGATGATAGATTCCCTTGGAAGTTGCTTTATCGATCACAGAGGTGGCCTGTACGAGAGCGGCCTGTGCGGCTGCCTTGTCGCCGCTGGCGATGGCCTCGTCCACCTTCTTGATGTAAGTCTTCACTTTGGAGCGCGCCGCCTTATTGCGGTCCGCTCTCTTCTGCGCTACAAGAATTCTTTTCTTAGCAGATTTGATGTTTGCCACTTTGTGTACCTCCACAATGAAAATATCTTTTTGAAATAGTGTTTACAATGAAAGCCCAAGAAGCGGAGTCGAAGACGAACGCCGATCGGTTGCTTTCATGTATACATGCGCCGCTTAGCGAAGCCGAGCCAAAGGCGACGGCTGAGCTTAGCAGAGTCGTTTACTTAAAACGGACACGGACGCTTCTCACGTAAACATACCTTGAAATTTTACTGGATTTCGTCGGGGTTGTCAATACATATTTTACGAAAAAATTGCGGAAAATAGGGAGAGATGATGGCAGAACGGCAGCAGATGGAGGGCGTGACGGATGGCGAGATTTCAGGTGCGGACGGATCTGGCGGTGGAGGCCAGGGAGCATTTGGAGGAGGAGGCGAAAGAGGCCTCGGGTGTTCGTTTCCGGGAGTGGGAGGCGGGGGAAGAGATTCGCGTCTCTCAGGTGCTGGTGGAGAATGAGCGCGGAGCGGCGCAGATCGGAAAGCCGGTGGGAACGTATCTGACGCTGGAGGCGGCAAATCTCTGGAGGAATGACGGGGGGCAGCCATCGCGAGATCTCCCGGGTCCTGGCGGAGCAGATCCACGTTCTGCTGGGGCGCACAGTGGGGAAACCGGCAGGGGAGGCGCCCCGCATCCTTGTGGTGGGTCTGGGCAACGCCGCGGTCACTTCGGATTCTCTGGGGCCGAAGGTCTGCAGGAACCTGGCTGTGACCCGGAACCTGCTGCCGGAGGGGCGGGTCAGCGGGATCGCGCCCGGCGTCATGGCGCAGACCGGCATGGAGGCCGCGGAGGTGATCCGGGGCATCGTGCGGGAGACGAAACCGGAGGTCGTTCTGGTAGTGGACGCTCTGGCAGCCCGCAGTGTCAGCCGTCTGGGGAATACGATCCAGCTCTCGGACGCGGGGATCCATCCCGGATCCGGCGTGGGAAATCATCGGAACGGACTGACGCGGGAGAGCCTGGGGGTCCCGGGCCCCGCCCTCGGGGCGCCGCCGGTGGCGCGGGCTGCGGCCATCGTCTGTGATACGGTGGAAGCACTGGGGGATGTGCTGGCCGGTCGACCGGAGACAGAAACGGTCTCCCGGATCCTCGAGGAGATGACGGACGCAGAGAAATATCAGTTCATCCGGGAACTGCTGGAGCCCCGTTTTGGGCCGTTATTCGTGACGCCCAAAGATGTGGACGATACGATCGAACGGCTAAGCTATACGATCTCCGAGGGGATCAATATCGCTCTGCATGGCGAAGCCTGATTCACAGGATTTCGTCCATTCTCTTCAGGGGACGGACCGCCTGCTGCGCGAAGCATAGTTTCCGGGAGCGTCCATATACTGGTAACATGAAAGGTTTTGGCAGAATCATCTGGATGCTGGCACTCGCGCTGCTTTTCCCGGACAGTCTGTGGGGCGGCGTCTCTCCGGCGCACCTGCTGATGGAGGCGGTCAGCGCGATGGTGGACCCGCGCAATCCCGGTCACCCCGGGGAACCGGGCGAGCCTGAAGCGGGTCTGGCGGCGGCGGAAAATCGCGAGGAGGCCGGAGCGGAGACAGAGACGGAAAAAGAAAACGCGACTTCTCTGACTGGAGCCGGAATCGCCGCCGTCGTGGACAATCTGGCGGGAAGCACGGGAACGGACGGGCAGGCGGCGGAGGAGAGCGAGACGGAGAACGCTGAGGATGAGGAGACTTTCTCGGTCGCGGAGGCCGCCTATGCCTGCTATACCAGCGAGGAGCTCTCGGATACGGAGTATCTTCTGAGCAATATTTTCTGCGTTGATTCCAGTACGACTTCCGAGGGAATTGACTGGGACGCGAATCAGTTCCTGACGGAGGATTTTTCTCTGGAGAAATCCTCAGAGCCGCAGATCCTGATCTATCACACGCATTCCCAGGAGGCCTACGCGGATTCCGCATCCGGGGAGGCCGGTGAGACGGTGCAGGGCGTGGGGGAGGAACTGGCCCGTCTGCTGCAGGAGACTTACGGCTATCAGGTGGTGCACAATACGACCACCTTCGATATGGTGGACGGAGAGCTGGATCGAAGCAGAGCCTACAGCTATGCGCAGGACTGGCTGGAGGAATATCTGGAGGAAAATCCGTCCATCGAGGTGATCATCGATCTGCATCGGGACAGCGTGGGCGAGGACAATCAGCTGGTGACAGAGATCGATGGCAAACAGACGGCGCAGATCATGCTCTTTAACGGTCTCTCCCGTACCTCCCGGGGAAGCATCGAAAGTCTGTATAATCCCTATCTGCAGGACAATCTGGCCTTCAGCTTCCAGCTGCGGATGGCCGGCGACAGCCTGTATCCCTCTCTGTATCGGCGGATCTATCTGAAGGGATACCGCTACAATCTGCACTATCGCGCCCGTTCTCTGCTGGTGGAAGTCGGAGCGCAGAACAATACATATCAGGAGGCCGTGAATGCCATGGAGCCCTTCGCCCGTCTGCTGGATCTGATCCTTTCTTCCAGAGAGTAAAAGCGGATTTGATTTCCGTGAAACAGCGGTCTGACAGGGAATGCGGTGAATAAGGACAACGCCGGAGGGAAGAGCGGAGACCCGCGAAAAGCGGCGCTGCAGGCTGCGCGGCGCGGGGGAAATATAGCTCATAGCGGTACAGGGAAAAATATCGCGGACAGTTGCCGAAGCAGACATTTTATGCTATGGTAAAGAAAGGAGCGCCGCGAAGAGACAGACTTTACGACGCGTCCTTCAGGAGGAACTGTATGGCTGATTTGGATCAGAGCAGGATAAGAAACTTTTGCATCATCGCTCATATCGACCACGGGAAATCTACGCTGGCGGACCGGATCATCGAGAAGACCGGGCTGCTGACACAGCGGGAGATGCAGGCGCAGGTGCTGGATAACATGGATCTGGAACGGGAGCGGGGCATCACGATCAAGTCCCAGGCGGTGCGGACTATTTACAAGGCATCCGATGGGAAGGAATATATCTTCAATCTCATCGATACCCCCGGTCATGTGGATTTTAACTACGAGGTATCCCGCAGTCTGGCCGCCTGCGACGGGGCGATCCTCGTGGTGGACGCGGCGCAGGGCATCGAGGCGCAGACGCTGGCCAATGTGTATCTGGCTCTCGATCATGACCTGGATGTCTTCCCCGTCATTAACAAGATCGATCTGCCGAGCGCCGAGCCGCAGCGGGTGATCGATGAGATCGAGGATGTGATCGGCATCGAGGCGCAGGACGCGCCGCAGATCTCCGCCAAGAACGGCGTCAATATCGAGGCGGTGCTGGAAGCCATCGTCGAGAAGATCCCTGCGCCGCAGGGTGATCCGACGGCGCCTCTGCAGGCGCTGATTTTTGACTCGGTGTATGATTCCTATCGGGGCGTCATCGTTTTCTGCCGGGTCAGAGAAGGCACGGTCCGGAAGGGCATGGAGATCCAGATGATGGCCACCGGCGCGCATTTCGATGTCGTGGAGGTGGGATATTTCGGTGCGGGGCAGTTTATTCCCTGCGACGAGCTTCCGGCGGGGATGGTGGGGTATCTGACCGCCAGCATCAAGAACGTCCGCGACACGCGGGTGGGCGACACGGTGACGGAACGGAACCGTCCCTGTGCCGAGCCGCTGCCCGGCTACAAGAAGGTACAGCCGATGGTGTACTGCGGACTGTATCCGGCGGACGGCGCAAAATATCCGGATCTGCGGGATGCGCTGGAGAAGCTGCAGCTCAACGATGCTTCGCTGCAGTACGAACCGGAGACCTCGGTGGCGCTGGGATTCGGTTTCCGCTGCGGTTTCCTGGGACTGCTCCATCTGGAGATCATTCAGGAACGGCTGGAGCGGGAATACGGTCTGGATCTCGTGACCACGGCGCCCAGTGTTATTTATAAGGTACACAAAACCGACGGGACGGTCATCGACCTGACCAACCCGACCAATATGCCCGATCCCACGGAGATCGAGTACATGGAGGAGCCGGTGGTGTCGGCGGAGATTATGGTGACCACGGAGTTTATCGGCGCCATCATGGATCTGTGCCAGGAGCGGCGGGGCGTGTATCTGGGCATGGAATATATGGAAGATACACGGGCGCTGCTGCGCTATGAGCTGCCGCTCAATGAGATCATCTACGATTTCTTTGATGCGCTGAAGTCCCGCTCCCGGGGCTATGCCTCCTTTGACTATGAGATGAAGGGCTATCAGCGCTCCGATCTGGTGAAGCTGGATATCCTGGTGAACCGCGAGGAGGTGGATGCCCTGTCGTTTATCGTATTTGAAGGGACGGCCTACGAGCGGGGACGGAAGATGTGCGAGAAGCTGAAAGAAGAGATTCCCCGCCAGCTCTTCGAGATCCCTATTCAGGCGGCGGTGGGCAGCCGCATCATCGCCCGCGAGACGGTGAAGGCGCTGCGCAAGGATGTTTTGGCCAAGTGCTACGGCGGCGATATCACCCGGAAGAGAAAGCTTCTGGAGAAACAGAAGGAAGGCAAGAAGCGGATGCGCCAGGTGGGCAACGTGGAGATTCCGCAGAAGGCGTTCATGAGCGTCCTGAAACTGGACGATGAGTAAGGACTGAGGTATACATGACGAAAAAAGATCTGGGAGTATATGTACACATTCCATTCTGCGCCCGCAAATGCGAATACTGTGACTTTGTCTCCGGTGTGGCTTCGCGGGAGGAGCAGGCTTATTATATCCGCGTGCTTCTGAAGGAGATCCGCGGCTTCGAAGCCCTGGGAAATCTTTTTACCGTGCGGACCATTTTCCTGGGAGGCGGTACGCCGTCACTGCTGGAGCCGGCGAATCTGGCGCGGATCATGCGTCAGCTGCAGGATCAGTATGAGATCGCAGAGGACGCGGAGATCACGATCGAATGCAATCCGGGCACGCTGACGGAGGACAAGCTGGACGCTTACCGGGAGATGGGGATCAACCGCCTGAGTCTGGGACTTCAGTCGGCTGATGATGAAGAACTAAAGCTTCTGGGCCGGATCCATACCTGGCAGAATTTTCTGGACAGCTATGAGATGGCGCGGCGAAAGGGATTTCAGAATATCAATGTCGACCTGATGTCGGGGCTTCCCACGCAGACCCTGGATTCCTGGAAGAATACTCTGGAGAAGGTGGCGGAGCTTGACCCGGAACACATTTCCGCGTACAGCCTTACGATTGAGGAAGGTACGCCCTTCTATGAAAAATATGCGGTGGGGACGGGCCGGAACCTTCTGCCCAAGGAGAAGGTGGAGCGGGAGATGTATCATTACACAGGGAGCTTTCTGGCTGAGAAAGGCTATCACCGCTATGAGATCTCCAATTATGCGAAGGAGGGGCGGGAATGCCGCCATAACATCATTTACTGGACCGGCGGCGATTATGTGGGCTTTGGTGTCAACGCGTCTTCGTATCTGAATGGCCGCCGTTTCACTAATCCCAAAGACCAGAAGGACTACTGGGAGAGTGCCCGCACGGCCTACGCGAATTTTCGTAAAATGCCGCCGCAGAGCGAGCAGGCGACCATGGAGGAATTCATGTTTCTCGGACTGCGCATGATGCAGGGCATCTCTGTGCGGGAGTTCGAGGAGCGCTTCCACCTTCCCTATCAGCAGGTCTACGGGGAACCCACGCAGCGGATGGTCCGTCAGGGACTTCTGGAACAGGACGGCGATCGCGTGCGGCTCACGGAGCGGGGCATCGATGTCAGTAATCAGGTTCTGGTGGAGTTTTTACTGTAGAAATTTTTCGGTTGATGGCAATGCGGAAGCGGCAAGACGGCTTTATCAGGACGAGAATGGGAGCCTGGCGCGGAGCCCGAATCTGGGAGTGAAGAGCAGAGTATGGAAAAGAAAGAAGAATTCCGGGCAGGGCTGACCCGCCTGCGTGAGAAGGCGGCGGGAAATTATAATCATATTACGATCGGCGAGATCCTGGCCTGTTTTCCCGGCATGGAGCTGACGAAGGATCAGATTCGCCTGATCTATCAGTATGCCGAGGAAGAGCACATCGTGATCGAGGACTATCAGCCCCATGATACGCGGAGCGTGCCTCTCGGGGAGCCGAAGCTGACCGGAGAGGAAAAGGCTTATTTTAAGATGTATCTGGAGGATCTGAAGGGCGTCGTGCCCTGTGAGATAGATGAAGCCGCGAAGCTGGCGGGGCGGCTGCTGGCGGGGGATGATGCGGTGATCACCCGCCTCACGGAGGGACATCTGCATCTGGTTCTGGAGATCGCCCGCCGCCACAGCGGCCGGGGCGTTCTGATGGGGGACCTGGTGCAGGAGGGAAATATGGCCCTGGTGCTGGCTCTGGATGAGATCGCGGGAGGAACCACTTTCCTGGCCGGGGGGATCCGGGAGTTTCTGACGAACCGCGTGGAGACGGCGATGAAAGAATTGATCTCCGAGCAGGGAAATCATGATAAGGCCGGTGAGAAGATGGCCCGGGAGGCCAATCGGCTGCTGGCGGCCACAGCGGAGCTGGAGGAAGAACTGGGGCGGGAGGCGACGCTGACGGAACTTTCCCGCAAGGTCAATTTGCCGGAGGACAAGGTGAAGGAACTGATCAGAATCTCTCTTAATGCGGCGGAGTTCTCGCAGAATGCCGAAGAGGGAGAATCTTCGGCAGAGGATTGACAGATTCCGTCAGGGCGGTTATTCTTGAACAGAAACAGATATGGTGAACGACAAATATTTTTGTCGTTCACTGTAAATACTGTACCCGCAGGGCAGAACTGATGGCCATGCGGCCGGGATACGGAGGACAAAAAACCTATGAGCGTGAAGCGTATTTACGTGGAGAAAAAGCCCGCCTATGCTGTGGCGGCGCGGGGACTGAAAGAGGAGATCGAGAGCTTTCTGGGGATTCGGACCGTGACGAAGGTGCGGGTTCTCATTCGCTATGACATGGAGAATCTCAGTGAGGCGACCTATGAGGCGGCCCGGGGGCTGGTCTTCTCAGAGCCGCCGGTGGACGACCTGTACGAGGGAACCTTCCCCCGTGCGGAGGGTGCGCATGTGTTCTCTGTGGAATATCTGCCCGGACAGTTCGACCAGAGAGCCGATTCCGCGGAGCAGTGCGTGAAGCTTCTGAAGGAAGATGAGGAACCCATCATCCGCTCCGCAACTACCTATGTCATCGAGGGAGAGGTCAGCGACGAAGAAATGACAGCGATCCAGTCCCTGTGTATCAACCCGGTGGATTCCCGTCTGGCGGACGGTGATGTGCCTGAGACGCTGGTGACGCAATTCGAGGAACCGGCGGATGTGAAGATCTTTGACGGCTTCCGCACGATGGAGGAAGCGCCCCTGCGGGAACTGTACGAATCCCTGAATCTGGCCATGACCTTCGCGGATTTTCGCTTCATTCAGGAGTATTTCGCCGGGGAGGAACAGCGCGACCCGACGATGACGGAGATCCGGGTGCTCGATACCTACTGGTCGGATCACTGCCGCCACACCACCTTCCAGACGGAGCTGAAGGATATTTCCTTCACGGACGGAGACTACCGGGAAGAGATGGAGGAAACGTATCAGGAGTACCTGGCGGATCGGGCCGATGTCTACGGTGACCGTAAGGATAAATATGTCTGCCTGATGGATCTGGCGCTCATCGCCATGAAGAAGCTGAAAAAGGAAGGGAAGCTCACCGATCAGGAGGAGACGGACGAGATCAATGCCTGCAGCATCGTTGTGCCGGTGACCGTGGACGGAGAGACCGAGGAATGGCTGATCAATTTTAAGAATGAGACGCACAACCATCCGACCGAGATCGAGCCCTTCGGCGGTGCGGCTACCTGCCTCGGCGGCGCCATCCGCGATCCGTTGTCCGGACGTACCTATGTGTATCAGGCCATGCGCGTGACCGGCGCGGCGGATCCCACGGCTCCCGTGGAGAAGACGCTGGCCGGAAAGCTGCCCCAGAAGAAGATCGTCACCGATGCAGCCCGGGGCTACAGCTCCTACGGCAACCAGATCGGCCTGGCGACCGGCTATGTGAAGGAGATCTATCATCCCGGCTATGTGGCCAAGCGGATGGAGATCGGCGCGGTCATGGGTGCGGCGCCCCGGAAAAATGTCATCCGTGAGACCTCCGATCCCGGCGATATCATCCTGCTGATCGGCGGACGGACCGGACGGGACGGCTGCGGCGGAGCGACCGGCTCCTCCAAGGCGCACAATTCCTCCTCGCTGGCGACCTGCGGCGCCGAGGTGCAGAAGGGAAATGCACCCACGGAGCGGAAGATTCAGCGCCTGTTCCGCCGCCCTGAGGTCAGCCGTCTGATCCGCAAATGCAATGATTTCGGCGCCGGCGGCGTGTCTGTGGCGATCGGCGAGCTGGCCGACGGTCTGTGGATCGATCTGAATATGGTACCCAAGAAGTATGCCGGTCTGGACGGCACGGAGATCGCCATCTCCGAGTCACAGGAGCGTATGGCGGTTGTCATCGATCCGGAGAATCTGGTTGAGATGATGGGATACATCCGGGAAGAAAACCTGGAGGCCGTCGTCGTGGCTGAGGTGAAGGAAGAGAAACGTCTGGTCATGTACTGGCGCGATAAGGTCATCGTGGATATCAGCCGCGATTTCCTGAACACCAACGGCGCGCACCAGGAGACGGATCTGCGGGTGCGGGTTCCGAACGAAGAAGGGACTCTTCTGAACAAAGAACCGGTGGCGCCCGATCAGGTGCAGGAAAAATGGATGGATACCTTGCGTGATCTGAACGTCTGCTCCCAGAAGGGTCTGGTGGAAATGTTTGACTCTACCGTGGGCGCCGGTTCGGTGCTCATGCCCTACGGGGGAAAATATCAGCTGACAGAGACGCAGGCCATGGCGGCAAAGCTGCCGCTGACCTCCGGGGAAACGGACGCGGTGACCATGATGAGCTACGGCTTTGATCCGTATCTGACCTCCTGGAGCCCTTATCACGGAGCACAGTATGCCGTCATTTCGTCTGTGGCGAAGATCGTCGCGGGCGGCGGAGACTTCCGGAGTATTCATTTCACCTTCCAGGAGTTCTTCCGCAAGCTGGGAACGGATCCGGAGCGCTGGGGAGAGCCCTTTGCGGCGCTGCTCGGTGCCTACAAGGCACAGAAGGGCTTTGGTCTGGCCTCGATCGGCGGCAAGGACAGTATGTCCGGAAGCTTTAATGAGATCGATGTGCCGCCGACGCTGGTTTCCTTCGCGGTGGATATGGCGAAGGAGGGGGATATCCTGCCGCCGGAGCTGAAGCAGGCCGGAGATCAGCTGGTGCTTTTCTCCATTCGGAAGAACGCCAAAGGCTTGCCGGATTATGCGCAGATCCGGGCGCTTTATGAAGCGATTCATGAGGATATGCAGGCGGGACGTATTACGGCTGCCTATGAAGTGGAGCGGATGGGCCTGGCTGAGGCCGTGGCCAAGATGGCCTTCGGCAATAAGCTGGGTGTGAGCATTGATCCGAATTTCCCTGCCAGGGAATTTTTCGCGGCGGGCTGGGGCAACATCGTGGCCGAGGTACCGGCAGAGGAAGTGGCACATCTGAAAGCGGCCGGATGCGTGATCGGTGAAGTCACTGCGGAAGCGAAGCTTGCTTACGGAGAGGCGGTCCTCGACCTCGAGGAGGCCATCCGTGCCTGGAGTGCCCCTCTGGAGAAGGTGTTCCCGACGCATGTCACTGAGACGAAGACGCCGGTGGAGAGTCCTCTCTATGATACGAAGGACATTTACATCTGCAATCATAAGCTGGCGCAGCCGCGGGTCTTTATCCCTGCGTTCCCCGGCACGAATTGCGAGATGGACAGCGCCCGGGCCATGGAGCGGGCCGGCGCCCGTGCGGTGGTGAAGGTGATGCGGAACCTGACTGCGGAGGACATCCGTTCTTCCGTGGATGAATTTGCCAAAGAAATCGCGCAGGCACAGATTATCTTCTTCCCCGGTGGATTTTCTGCCGGTGATGAGCCGGACGGCTCCGCAAAATTCTTCGCGGCGACCTTCCGCAATGCGAAGATCCGGGAGGAAGTGGAGAAGCTGCTGAACGAACGGGACGGCCTGGCGTTGGGTATCTGCAACGGCTTCCAGGCGCTGATCAAGCTGGGACTGGTTCCGGAGGGGAAGATCGTGCCGCAGGGCGCTGCCGCTCCTACGCTGACCTTTAATACGGTGGGGCGTCACATCTCCCGCATGAACTATGTGAAGGTCGTGACCAATAAATCCCCCTGGCTGCAGCTTGCAGACCTGGGCGGCGTTTACTGCAACCCCGCATCCCATGGAGAAGGACGCTTTGTGGCTGACGATGCCTGGCTGGAGAAGCTCTTCGCGAATGGCCAGGTGGCGACGCAGTACTGTGATCCTGATGGAAATGTATCCATGGATGAGACCTGGAATTCCAACGGTTCCTTCCGGGCCATCGAGGGAATCACCAGCCCCGACGGGCGGGTCCTGGGCAAGATGCTTCACAATGAAAGACAGGGAGCGTCACTGCAGAAGAACATTTACGGCGACCAGGATATGAGAATTTTCGAGGCCGGTGTGCGTTATTTCCGGTAATAATTCCGGTAAAAAAACTTCTTTTCTCATATGATAAAATATGCTATAATTTTCATTGGCGCCAAACGGTCGGAGAAAATCGGCGGCGGGGCGGCGACCGCGAACATACTCGGAGGGAGAAGCTCTCTCATCGAGGTACAGATTTAGGAGGAACGAACAATGGCAAAATGGGTTTACAAGTTCAGTGAGGGCAATGCGGATATGCGCAACCTCCTGGGCGGCAAGGGCGCGAACCTGGCGGAGATGACCAACCTGGGCATGCCGATTCCGCAGGGCTTCACGGTAACCACCGAGGCCTGCACGGATTATTACACGCAGGGACGCAAGATCTCTGAGGAAGTTCAGAAGCAGATTTTTGAGGCGCTGACCTGGCTGGAAGGCGTGAATGGGAAGAAGTTCGGCGATACCGAGGATCCGCTGCTTGTTTCTGTGCGGTCCGGTGCACGTGCTTCAATGCCCGGTATGATGGATACCATTCTGAACCTGGGACTGAACGATGTGTCCGTAGAGGGCTTCGCGAAGAAGACCGGCAATCCCCGTTTTGCCTACGATTCTTACCGCAGATTCATCCAGATGTTCTCCGACGTGGTCATGGAAGTGCCCAAGTCCTATTTTGAGAAGATCATTGATGAGGTGAAGGCTGAGAAAGGCGTCAAGTATGATATTGACCTGACGGCCGAGGATATGAAGGAACTGATCAGCCGTTTTAAGGCTGTTTACAAAGAGTCCATGCACGGCGCGGACTTCCCGCAGGATCCCAAGGTGCAGCTGATGGAGGCGGTCAAGGCCGTGTTCCGTTCCTGGGACAACCCCCGTGCGATTGTGTATCGCCGTATGAACGACATCCCCGGCGACTGGGGTACTGCTGTTAATGTGCAGACGATGGTCTTCGGAAATATGGGCAACACCTCCGGTACCGGCGTGGCCTTCACCCGGAACCCTTCCACCGGTGAGAAGGGCATCTTCGGTGAGTATCTGATCAATGCGCAGGGTGAAGACGTTGTGGCCGGCGTGCGTACGCCGCAGCCCATCACCAAGCTGCAGGAGGATCTGCCGGAGTGCTATGAGCAGTTCATGAGTCTGGCCATGAACCTGGAGCGTCATTATCGTGATATGCAGGATATGGAGTTCACGATTCAGGAAGGCAAGCTGTATTTCCTGCAGACCCGGAATGGCAAGAGAACCGCTCCCGCTGCCATCAAGATCGCCTGCGATCTCGTGGATGAGGGCATGATCACCGATAAAGAGGCTGTACTCCGTATCGATGCCAAGTCTCTGGATCAGCTGCTGCATCCTACCTTTGACGCAGAGGCTCTGAAGGCCGGTGTGGTCATTGGTTCTGCTCTGCCTGCTTCTCCCGGCGCCGGCGCTGGTAAGGTATACTTCAATGCCGAGGATGCCAAGGCGCATCATGAGGCCGGAGAGAGAGTCGTGCTGGTTCGTCTGGAGACCTCTCCGGAGGACATCGAGGGCATGCATGCGGCAGAAGGTATCCTGACCGTGCGCGGCGGTATGACTTCTCATGCAGCCGTCGTGGCCCGTGGTATGGGTACCTGCTGCGTATCCGGCTGCGGTGAGATCGAGATCGACGAGGAGGCGAAGGTCTTCACGCTGGGCGGTCACACCTATCATGAGGGAGACTACATCTCTCTGGACGGCACCACCGGTAACATTTATGATGGAGACATCAAGACAGTTCCCGCATCCGTGGGCGGCTACTTCGGCCGTGTTATGGGCTGGGCCGACAAATACAGAACCCTGCAGATCCGCACCAATTCCGACACCCCGGCTGATACGGCTGTGGCTGTGCGTCTGGGCGCCGAGGGCATCGGCCTGTGCCGGACCGAGCACATGTTCTTCGATGAGGACAGAATCCCCAAGATCCGCCGCATGATCCTCTCCGACTCTGTGGAAGAGAGAGAAGAGGCTCTGGCGGGCCTGATCCCTTATCAGAAGGAAGACTTCAAGGCCATGTACAAGGCCCTGAAGGGCAGACCCATGACGGTTCGTTTCATCGATCCGCCTCTGCATGAGTTCGTGCCCACCGAGAAGGAGGATATGGAATCTCTGGCGAAGGATATGGGCCTGACCTATGAGGAAGTGAAGAACCGCTGTGACGAGCTGCATGAGTTTAACCCTATGATGGGTCACCGCGGCTGCCGTCTGGCAATCACCTATCCTGAGATCGCACGGATGCAGACCCGCGCCCTGATCGAGGCGGCCATTGAGGTCGAGGAAGAAGAACTCTATGATATCGTGCCCGAAATCATGGTTCCTCTGGTCGGCGATCGTAAGGAACTCAAATTCGTTCGCGACGTGATCGTTGAGACCGCGGAGCAGGTCAAGAAGGAAAAGAACAACTATATCAACTACCACATCGGAACGATGATCGAGATCCCCCGTGCCGCCCTGCTGGCCGATGAGATCGCCGAGGAAGCTGATTTCTTCTCCTTCGGAACCAATGACCTGACCCAGATGACCTTCGGCTTCTCCCGTGACGATGCCGGAAAGTTCCTGGATGCCTACTATCAGAATAAGATCTACGAGTCCGATCCCTTCGCTAAGCTTGATCAGCACGGTGTCGGCATGCTGATCAAGAGCGCTGCCGAGAAGGGCCGTAAGACCAATCCTTCCCTGAAGCTTGGTATCTGCGGTGAGCACGGCGGAGATCCGAGCTCCGTGGCGTTCTGCTACAAGATCGGCATGAACTATGTATCCTGCTCGCCTTACCGCGTGCCCATCGCCCGCCTGGCCGCCGCGCAGGCCGCCCTGTCGGACGAGAAATAAGAATAAACCAAATGATTTCGGCCCCCTGAAAAGGGGGCCGTTTGTTTTGAACAGGCTGCTCAGCAAATGGAACCGGAAAAATCATTTCGTGACAACTTGCGAAATCTTTCACTGTGTGTTATTCTCTTGTGAGATATTTGACGGTACGGGAAACCGGCGCGAATAAAAGGGGATGTTGGCGTTGCATAGTACAGAAAACCGGGAACTGGTCGAGGGGAATATACTGCGGGCGATCATACGCTTTGCGATTCCTCTTCTGATCGGAAATCTTTTTCAGCAGTTATATAATACGGTGGATTCTTACGTGGTGGGAAACTACGTAAGCACGGGGGCTCTCGCGGCAGTAGGAGCCTCTACGCCGGTTATCAATATGCTGGTCGGCTTCTTTATGGGGTTGTCAGCGGGCGCCGGGGTGGTGATCGCTCAGTATTTCGGCGGCGAACAGAAGAAGGAACTGAGCGACGCGGTGCACAGCTCCATGGCGCTGACAATCCTGCTGAGTGTGATGTTCACAGCGGCCGGAGTGCTGTTCGCCGAACCGCTGCTTCGCGGCATCGGTGTCCCGGAGGATGTGCTTCCCTATTCGCTGCTGTATTTGAAAATCTATTTTGGCGGCATTACATTTTCTCTGATCTATAACATCGGCGCAGGCATCCTGCGGGCAGTGGGAGATTCCCGGACGCCGCTGTATTTTCTGGCGGTAGCCTGCGTGATCAATATTGCGCTGGATCTTCTGTTTGTCTGTGCCTTCTCCATGGGAATTGCCGGTGTGGGAATTGCGACGGTGACGGCACAGGCCATCAGTGCGGCACTGGTGCTGTACAAGCTGCTGCGGACGCAGGACAGCTATCGTCTGGAGCTGCGGAAGATCCGTTTTCATAAGGCCGTTACGTATCGGATTATTGCCATTGGTTTCCCGACCGCCCTGCAGCAGAGCGTTACCGCGTTCTCCAATGTGATTGTGCAGTCTTATATTAACTCGTTTGGTACCGCGGTTGTCGCTGCCTATTCGGCCACGATTCGCATCGACGGATTCCTGATGCTGATCCTGCAGAGCTTCAATATGACGATCACGACCTTTGTCGGACAGAACTTCGGAGCCGGGGAATTCCGGCGGGTGAAGAAGGGAATCTATGTCTCCTGGGCAGTCTGCTCCGCGCTTATCCTGGCGGGGGCGATTACGATGAACCGGCTGGCGGAACCTCTGATCGGAATCTTCACATCGGATGCCGAAGTGATCGCGGCGGGCGGCGAGATGCTGCGCATGTTTTCCCTGTTTTATATTGTACATCCGGTGATTCAGATCCTGAACGGAGCACTTCGCGGCGCCGGTCATTCCAAAGTACCTATGTACTTTATGCTGGGCTCCTTTGTTGTTTTGCGGCAGATTTATCTGGCTATCGCGGTGCCGCGGACGAACAGTGTGATGGCGGTCATGTTTGGCTGGCCTCTTACCTGGATGATCTGCGCGATTGGGATGGTGGTGTACTATCTGAAGGTGGACTGGCTGCCGGAGGAGAAGGGCTGATGTTTTTTACCGCCTGTTATTTATGGCATGATTAACTACGAAGGCATCCAATCGGGATAACATAAACTCCATCTGGCCGCAGATACCCATATTGCGTACCAGTGATGACAATTTTGAGGTCAGGAAGCCGTAGTTTCACCTGAGCCTCGGTTTTGTTATACTCTTTCACCAGAGACTCAATTTGCAGCAGGTGTTTAGCACCTTCTTCAATATCGCTGCTACCGAGCTTGAATTCAATCAGTGCATACTTGCCATCCCGAAGATGCAGTACACAATCAGCCTCCAACCCATATCGATCATGATAGTAGGAAACTCTGCCTCCTAACGCATTGGAGTAGATTTTCAAATCGCGGATACAGAGAGTTTCAAATACAAATCCGAAGGTTTTCAAATCTAAATTGAAATACTCCGGATCAATGCCCAGTGCTGAAACAACTAAAGACGGGTCAACGAGTTCTTTCTTATCTGTTGATTGTATAGCACTCCTGGAGCGAATTGCCGGACACCATGCTTCAACATTCTGAATAACATATAGCTTCTTCAAAGTTTTCACATATTCATAATAAGTGGTATCGCTCATGTCATTATTCAAGAGAAAACGAATACATTTGCGGCATTCCGGCGGTCACTTTTGCTGAAATTAAGCGGATAACTTTGTGGCGTTTCGACGAATACATTTGCGAAGGTGCTTTGCGTATATATAGGCCGCCTTGCTTGAAAAGCAAGACAGCCTTATGTGGGTCAGAAATGTATTTTATGAGCGAATAAAGCTCCAAAGGATACTCTGGACAGCGGCTATCACAGCGATCACCCCATCTGCCGCCACCGGAATGAGGAAGGAAACAAAACCAATTATCAGGAATGGTGTGGTCGCAGATGGATACAGGGAGTTTATGCGGAGGATTTATCCGGATCTCTACAGCTGATTCTCCGAATAGCGGGCAAATCCGTCCCCCAGCACCAGATGACTGTCCTGGAAGATCACGAAGGTACCCGGATCTTCATGCATGATCAATCTCTTGAGCTCATTCACCTGATAACGCTTGATGGCGGTCATGACGAGCCGGGTATCTTCCCAGGTATAATGCTTCTGGCCATACAGGAACGTTGAGCCCCGGTGCAGGTGCTTATCCTCCCGCAATAACCCTGCACTTCTTCTTATGAAAAGCAATTCCATAATGACAAATATTCAGAATATCGAAATCCCTGAAATAATCATTGTAACGTGTATCCTGAATCTGCTGTAGTCCTTCCAGCTGGATCTCTTTGTCGATGCTTTTCCCTTCAGAGAGTTCTTCGAGTTCTGCCCGTGTGGTCTCATCGGCCATTTCGACAAAGCGCAATACCATATCGTTGCTGCTGGTATTGGCCCAGAAATTTCGCGGAGTATGATCCTGACTGCAGCGCAGCTGCTCACACCAGTTGATGACATCCCAGGGGCAGTAGACGTTGATGGCGCCAAAGCGGTGGCCGTCATACCATGTCCGGGTTGTTTCATAATATTCATCCAGTCCATAGTAATGCAGCATTTCGCGCACCTCGGTGTCGGTGAAACCAAACCATTCATCATACGGATCATCTACAATCGTGTGAACCTTTGGATTGTTAAAACTGGCAAAAATACTTTCTTTGACGACGCGCTGGCAGCCGGTAACAACAGAAAAGAGCATATTGTCATTTGATTTCATGCCATATCCGAACATCTGACTGATGAGTTCAGTCATTTCATCATAATAGCCGTTTGTTTCTGCTTTCTGCAAGGGAACGTCATATTCATCAATGAGAATGATGACTTTCTGCCTGTAGTGCTTACAAAGCAGCCGAGACAGCTGGAGCAGGGAACTTTGCAGATTTCCCTGGCCGGATCTTAACTGATCGAGAAGTTCCTTGTCTTTCCGGTCCAGCTGTGAGCTATTCAGGAGATCAGCGAATCGCTCTGCTTCGAGACTGATGGCTGTCCACATCTGTTGCTCCGCAGATGCGTAATCCAGCCCCTGTACCTGTTTGAGCGTGACGGAAATGACCGGATATTTCCCCATATATTCATCACATAAAGAGGCTTCCCCGGAAATATCCAGACCGTTGAACAGATTCCTGTCAGTGCCGATTAACAATAATGGCGATTGGACTATTGCGGTCAGCATCATCAGTACCTTTATCAAAAACCTGATCAAACCCTATGTTCCGCCGGTGATGACGGTTGTGTATGCCATCTCCGCGATCGGTGCTTTGTGGGCGAAGCTCTGCAAGCCGGAGATCGTTACTAAGAACCGCCTGTTGAAGAATCTTTTTGTCACATCCTGGGGATATATCATTATCCGCTGCCTGGCGGTAGCCATCGCTGTGATGGTGTTGTTCCAGGTGGGACCCGAGGTAATCATCTCGGAAAGTACAGAGACGAATGTTCTGACGAAGGTGATTCCCAACTCGATCACGCTGCTCAGCCTGTGTGCTTTTGCGCTGCCGCTGCTACTCGCATTCGGACTTCTCCAGTTTATCCGGGGGTGTTCCCGGCGGAAGACAGCGAAGAAAGCCGCATCAGGAGATATCCTGTATATCAAATAGTTAAACGGCATAATGCCGTTTCCTATAAACTTCTCCTTATTATAGACAAAGCCGGACGAACAAGATGTCGCTCTGTTCGTCCGGTTTTGCTTATGCGCAGGGCTGCGTGAGGAATTTTTCCGGCTGGCGCCGGACGCAGCCCGCGCAGGCGAGTAAGAGGCGGGAAAGCCGCCTCTTACTCGATTTCAGGAGTTCGGGATCCCTTTCCTCCGCAGCTCCCGCACGGTCGCCCACACCGCATAGAGCGTTGCCAGAACCTCGGAGACCCAGAAGCAGGCCGGAGGCAGTGGGAAAGATTTTTCAAGCACTTTTAACCTGAAACTTGCGAAGGGAGGACGCTTATGGTATTCTTGCTTTGAGAAGGGATATGGTGATCCGGTATGAGAAAAACATTTAATACGGATGGCTACTGTGATCCGAATTATAACTATATGGTGAATTTGTCGAGTCGCCTGGAACAGATTCGGGGCATGGTGGATGCAGGACAGTATTTTACGATTCACAGAGCCAGGCAATATGGGAAAACGACAATCCTGACAGCTCTGGCAGAATATCTTCGGAAAGACTACCGCGTAATCAGTCTGGATTTTCAGGGTATTAGTTCTGCGGATTTTGCATCAGAGCAGAATTTTGTCGCCGCACTTTCGAGACAGATTCTTTTGGCAGCAGAAGAATTGCCTGCCGGTGTACAGAACGATTTGATACACTATGCGGAGGATCCGGCCAGGGCGGCTACTTTATCTGTTCTGTTTCTCTCTTTGACCAGACTCTGTGAAAATACAGAGAAAGCAGTTGTACTGCTGATCGATGAGGTGGATTCCGCGACAAACAATCAGGTCTTTTTGGATTTTCTGGCCCAGCTGCGTTTCTATTATCTGAAAAGAAGGAGGATATCCACTTTCCAGTCAGTTATCCTTGCAGGTGTCTGTGATGTGAGAAATATCCGCAGGAAGATTCGTCCGGATGAAGAACACAAGACAAACAGTCCGTGGAACATTGCAGCGGATTTTGACGTGGAGATGAGCTTCTCGTCAGAAGATATTGCGGGAATGCTGCAGGAATATGAGGCAGATGTTCATACTGGTATGGATATTCGGGAAATGGCGCAGCTTCTTTATGATTATACATCTGGATATCCATATCTGGTATCCCGCCTGTGTAAGCTGATGGATGAGCGCATCTCGTCAGATTCACGCATTCCCGGGGAGATTCGCGCACAGGCGTGGACCGTCGTTGGATTTCAGGCGGCGATGAAAATATTACTGGAGGAACCCAACCCTCTATACCATTCTCTGAAACGAAAGCTGGAGGACTACCCTGAACTGCGCAAAGTCCTTTATGACCTTTTGTTTACGGGAAAACCGGTGCCGTATACGTCCATGACAGATTATATAGAAGAAGCGGCGATGTTTGGATTTATAAAAAATGTCAATGGTACTGCCATGATCTCCAATCGTGTATTTGAGACGGTGCTCTATAACTGGTTTATCGCGAAAGAATATGCAGAGAACAAACTGTATAAAGCTGGCTTTGAGGAGAAAAACCAGTTTGTAGCAGGCGGACATCTGAATGTGCGGCGGATCCTGGAGAAGTTTGTGGAGAGTTTTGATTCTTTATACGGAGACCGGGAAGAGTCGTTTCTCGAAGAGGTCGGAAGACGTTATTTTATGCTATTCCTGAAGCCGATCATCAATGGAACAGGGAACTGTTATGTGGAAGCGGAAACCCGAAATCATGAGAGAACAGATCTCGTTATTGATTATCGGGGTGACCAGTTTGTCATTGAGATGAAGGTATGGCGTGGGAACGCGTACAATGAACGGGGAGAGCGTCAGCTCTGCGAGTATTTGGATCATTATCATCTGAATAAAGGATATATGCTCAGCTTTAATTTTAACAAAAAGAAGAAAGTGGGAGTGACGGAAATTGTGATCGGAGACAGGGTGCTTGTGGAGGCAGTTGTGTAAAAAGAATAGAAAGCCGGACGAACAAGATATCGCTCCGTTCGTCCGGTTTTGCTTTCAGGAGTTCAGGATCCCCTTCCTCCGCAGCTCCCGCACGGTCGCCCACACCGCATAGAGCGTTGCCAGAACCTCGGAGACCCAGAACGCATACCAGGCGTATTCGACCCCGAACTGACGGGAGAAAATCCAGATACAGGGAACCAGGAGGATGCACTGGCGCAGCGCGGTTCCCAGCATGTTGACGACGCCGTTGCCTAGGCCGGATACGGTGTAGCCGAGGATCATCGTGACGGAGGCGAAGGCAAAGGTGCCGCAGATGATCCGCAGGGCGGGGATGCCGAGAGCCAGCATGTCATCACTGGCGGAAAAGATGCGCAGAAGCGGTCCCGGAATGGCAAAGAAAATGACGGAGATGATGAGAGAGAGAACCACGGCGGCGGGGAGCATCGTTTTGAGCAGCCCTATCACACGTTCTCTCTTTCTGGCTCCCAGATTATATCCGGCGATCGGGATGGCGGCCTGGCCCATGCCGTTCATGGGCATGAACAGGAAGCTCTGGAGCTTGTAATACACACCGAAGAAGGCGACGGCCGTGGCGGAGTAGGAGATCAGGATCGCGTTGACCGCGGAGAGCATGATGCTTCCCATCGCCTGTGTGAGGATGGTGGGGAAGCCGACCTTATAGATCTGCGCGAAGATCCGTCCCTCGGGATGAAAGCCGCGCAGCTGCACCCGGATCAGTGGATTGTGTTTTTTGTTCAGGAACACGGCGACAGCGCCGGAGACCCACTGGCCGATGACTGTGGCGATGGCGGCGCCGCGGATGCCCAGGGCGGGCAGCCCCAGAAGGCCGAAGATCAGGAGCGGATCCAGAACCAGATTGGTCACGGCGCCGCTGATCAGAGAGAGCATGCTGTCAAATGTATCGCCGGTCGACTGCAGGAATCTCTGATACATGGTCCCGATGAAAGTACCGGCGCAGAAGATCATGCAGATGGTCAGATACTGACGGCAGTAGGTGCCGATGACGGCGTCGGAGGTGAACATCTGCACGAACCAGCCCGCGCAGAAGACGCCCAGAAGCAGGAAGACCAGCGTACCGGCAAAGGCCAGAAGCAGGCCGGAGGTAGCGGCTTTCCCGGTCGTCGCATAATCTTTGGCTCCCAGACTGGGGGAGAGAAGGGCATTCACCCCCACGCTGGTTCCCCCCGAGACGGCGATCATCAGAAGCTGAATCGGATAGGCCAGTGAAACGGCGGTCAGAGCCTCCTCGCCAAGCCTGGCGACAAAGATGCTGTCTACAATATTGTACAGGGACTGCACCAGCAGCGAGATCATCAGCGGCAGGGACATGTTCAGCACCAGCTGCGGCATGGGCATGGTGCCCAGTTTATTTTGCTGTTCCATATGAAGTATATCCTCCTTCGTTTTGTCGGAGCGACAGTGGCAGGTCTCCGGGAATATCCGGCGAAAAAAGAAAACGTGCAAACCTGATGTCTGGTTTGCACGTTTTAAAAACGGTCGCTTCCACGGTCTGAATTTTACACGCCGGGGAGAATTTTTTCAAGTGATTTTTGCTATCAAATATCCTGCGGGCAGTATGTCAGCGTGCTGAAGTCCCGGATGTAGCAGTCGCAGACAGCCGCCATCTGCTCCGGGGTGCCGGTGCAGGTGGAATCATAGACACCGGCCACATGCATGCCCAGTGCCTTGGCGGTCTGCACGGCAAACCAGGCGTCTTCGTACATCACAGCCTCCTCCGGCGCTGCGCCCAGCCGCTTCAGTGCCAGCTGGAAGACATCGGGGCGATCCTTGCCCACTCCGACCTCATCGCAGCTGGTGATATGGGAGAAGAGGGGCAGCAGCTCCAGCCGCCGGAGAGTGACCTCGACCAGCGGGATGGAGGTGGCAGTGGCCAGGCTCAGATCCACACCGGCATCCCGCAGGGACAGGAGATACTCCCGCACACCGGGCTTGGCCGGGACGCGCAAGCGATAATTCTCCGCCATGATGTTGTTGAATCCCTGCACGATCGTGGGGACATCTTCCGTCAGTCCGTATCGCTCCTGGAAATAGCGGGCGGACTCGGCGGTGGACATGGTGGAGAGCTTCTCCCAGAGATGTTCCTCCGGTTCTTTGCCGCGGGACAGGAGATAGTCCCGGCCGATGTTGTGCCAGTAGGGCATGGAATCGACCAGAGTACCGTCCATGTCGAAGATGGCATAAGGGTATTTTTTATTCATATATATTCTCCTCATAGAACAGGGTTCGCTATGCCGCTTCCCGGGCTGAGCAGGAATCCTCTTTGTGCCTGCAGAACAGCCCTTTTTTTACGGCTGTATAAAGATATTTTTCAGCCTCCGCGCCGCCTCCTCAATATCCGGCTGCGCCAGGATGGCGGATACCACAGCCAGACCGTTGATGCCGGTGCCGCGAAACTGCGCCGCGTTGGAGGCCTGAATGCCGCCGATGGCGACGATGGGGATCGAGACGGCCTGCCGGATCTCCGCCAGTCGCTCCATGGAGACCGGGCGGGTATTGGTCTTGGTGGAGGTGGCGAACATGGCGCCCACACCCAGGTAATCTGCGCCGTCCGCCTCCGCCTTCCGGGCTTCTTCCACGGTGGCGGCAGAGACGCCGATGAGCTTATCCGGCCCCAGGAGACGCCGGGCCACGGTCGCCGGGAAATCTGACTGCCCCACATGGACACCGGCGGCGTCCACAGCCAGCGCCACATCGAGCCGATCGTTGATGATCAGTGGAATACCGGCGCGGTCAGTGATCTCCTTGATGCAGAAGGCCTGCTCGAGGAATTCCGCGGAAGAGCAGTCCTTCTCGCGCAGCTGCACGACGGTGACGCCGCCGCGGATGGCGGCTTCGACCGCTTCTTCCAGCGTGTCCGTCGTCATGAGGTTCCGGTCTGTGCATAAATATAAGGTATAATCTACCGTCATGATGTGTTCCTCACTTTCATAATAAGCGACTTTGCTAAGCTCTGTCTGCAGGGCATGCAGAGCAAGCGATCGCCTTCGACTCCGCTTCCTTGCGAAGCATGCCCTGAGGGTAGGGCTTTCATAGTAAACGACTCTGCTAAGCTCAGTCATCGCCTATGGCTCGACTTCGCTAAGCGCCGCATGTATACATGAAAGCAACCAATCAGCGTTCGCCTTCGGCTCCGCTTCTTGGGCTTTCATAGTAATCTCAACGCTCTCCAGAGTAACATACCGTTTGGATTTGTGCAAGCCCCGGAACAGAGACGCCGACAGACGAATCGGTTGAGCTGTCCCAAACAGGCCTGTATGAAAGGGAAAAAATCGTATGATTCCTCTTTAACGGCCTCTAAATGAAAAAAGTTTGGATTTTCTTAAAGATATTCTTGACAACTAATGAACGTTATAATATACTAACGAACGGTAGCCGAGAAATACTGCGGAGGGTTCACATCCGCGCGGCCTGCCCTGTATTTGCTTTGCCGGAAATTCTCCGGCAGAATCAGAGCGCCGGACGGTATGGGCTCAGGAAGGAGGAGACAGTGATGCCTTTAACGATGGCAAAAGAAGGCGAAGTGAATGTCATAAGCCGGATCGGCGGCAGAGAAGAGACGAGACGATTACTCGAGAATCTCGGATTTGTCGTGGGCGTCGCGGTGACGGGCGGCTCCGATATCGGGGGCAATGTGATCGTCAACGTAAAAGATTCTCGGGTCGCCATTGGGAAAGATATGGCGAACAAAATCTATGTGTGATAGAAGGAGACGAGTATGAAGACACTGAGAGAGGTGGAGTGCGGGCAGACCGTCACTGTCACAAAGCTGACGGGGGCCGGCCCGGTGAAGCGGCGTATCATGGATATGGGCATCACCAAAGGCGTGGAGATCTATGTGAGAAAGGTCGCTCCGCTGGGGGATCCGGTGGAAGTTACGGTGCGGGGCTATGAGCTGTCCCTGCGGAAAGCGGACGCTGAGATGATCCAAGTCGAATAGATTTTTTTGACCACAGGTTAGCAAAAACTAATAAAAAACAGCTAAATCAAATTTCAAATAAATAAAACAAACAAAAGACTTTCGTTTCGCGAAATAGACGGAGCGGGAAGCCTGAAACGAAAAGGAGCATGGAAATGTCGATAACGATTGCATTGGCGGGAAACCCCAACAGCGGCAAAACCACGTTGTTTAACGCGCTGACCGGTTCCAACCAGTTCGTGGGAAACTGGCCGGGTGTAACAGTTGAGAAAAAAGAGGGACGTCTGAAGGGACAGAAGGATGTCTCCATCATGGACCTTCCCGGAATTTATTCTCTTTCTCCCTATACGCTGGAAGAAGTCGTGGCCCGGAATTACCTGATCTCCGAGCGGCCGGATGCCATCCTGAATATTGTGGACGGCACGAACCTGGAGCGCAACCTCTATCTCACCACACAGCTGATGGAGCTGGGAATCCCGGTCGTCATGGCTGTGAACATGATCGATATGGTGGAGAAGTCCGGCGATCAGATCCATCTGGATAAGCTGAGTAAGAAGCTGGGCTGCGAGGTGGTCGCCATCTCGGCTCTCAAGGGCACGGGCGTGCAGGAAGCCGCCGCGAAGGCGGTGCAGGCGGCAAAGAGAAAGAGTCAGACGCCGGTTCATGAATTCGCTGCAGCGGTCGAGTCCGTGATCAGCACCGTGTCCGACAAACTGGGCGCGGAGATCCCGGAGGAGCAGAAACGTTTCTTCGCGATCAAGCTGCTGGAGAAGGATACGAAGATCACTGAGAAGATGCAGCAGGTTCCCGACGTGTCGGAGGAGATCCGCCAGCTGGAGGATGAGTTCGACGACGATACCGAGAGCATTATCACCAACGAGCGTTATGAGTATATCGCCTCGATCATCGGAGTCTGCCTGACGAAGCAGAAAAAGGGCAGCATGACCACTTCCGATAAGATCGACCGGATCGTGACGAACCGTTTCCTGGCTCTGCCGATCTTCGCCGTAATCATGTGGCTGGTCTATTATGTTTCCGTGACCACGGTGGGCGGCATCGCGACCGACTGGGCGAACGACGGAGTCTTCGGCGACGGCTGGCATCTGACCGGTGGCAGCGCTTATGAAGAAGCCGCCGAAGAGTACGGCGACGCGGAAACTGTCATCGCCGCTTTCATCGAGCAGGCGGCGGAGAACGGGACAGACACCGAGGTGCTGGAAGCGGCGATGGATACTGAGGACGAAGCCTTTGACGCGACGGCCGCTGCCGCTGCAGTGGAAGAGTTCGCGGCTACGATCGCGGAGACAGACAGTGTTACATATCTGATCGAGGACGAGGAGACTCTGGCGACCGAAGAGGTCACTTCGACCGGAGCTGAACTGGCAGAAGCCGTGGAAGTGTATGCATCCTATGGCTGCGCGGAACCCGACCCGGCTGATTACGGCATCTGGATTGTGGGTATTCCGGTTTTGATCGGAAATGCTCTGGAAGCGGTAAACTGCGCTGACTGGCTGCAGGGCCTGATCCTCGACGGTATCGTCGCCGGCTGCGGCGCGGTCCTCGGATTCGTCCCGCAGATGCTGGTGCTGTTCATCTTCCTGGCCTTCCTGGAGTCCTGCGGCTACATGGCCCGGATTGCCTTCATCATGGACCGGATCTTCCGCAGATTCGGACTTTCCGGCAAGTCCTTTATCCCGATTCTGATCGGCACCGGCTGCGGTGTGCCTGGCATCATGGCATCCCGTACGATTGAGAACGATCGTGACCGGAAGATGACGATTATCACGACGACATTTATCCCCTGCGGCGCGAAGCTGCCCTTCATCGCCATGGTGGCGGGCGCGATCTTCGGCGGTGCCTCCTGGGTGGCGCCCTCGGCGTATTTCCTGGGTATCGCGGCGATCATCTGCTCGGGTATCATCCTGAAGAAGACGAAGCTCTTCGCCGGTGATCCGGCACCCTTCGTCATGGAGCTGCCGGCTTACCATATGCCGACCGTTGGCAATGTCCTGCGCAGCATGTGGGAGCGCGGCTGGAGCTTCATCAAGAAGGCTGGTACGATTATCCTGCTCTCAACGATCATCGTGTGGTTCACCTCCTACTTCGGATTCGTGGACGGCGCTTTCACCATGCTGGAGGAGGATCAGCTGGATCACAGCATCCTGGCAGCCATCGGCAACGCGGTGGCCTGGATCTTCATCCCGCTCGGCTGGGGCAACTGGCAGGCGGCGGTCGCCTCTGTCACCGGTCTGGTGGCCAAGGAGAACATCGTCGGCACCATGGGTATCCTTTACAGCGCCGGTGACGGAACTGTGTACCAGAATATGGCGGCAACCTTCACGCTGATCTCCGGTTACTCCTTCCTGGCCTTCAACCTGCTGTGCGCTCCCTGCTTCGCGGCCATGGGCGCGATCAAGCGGGAAATGAACAACCGGAAGTGGTTCTGGGTGGCTGTCGGCTATCAGTGCGGCTTCGCCTACCTGGTGGCGCTGGTCGTCTACCAGCTGGGCAACCTGATCACGGGTCAGGGCTTCGGCATCTTTACCCTGGTCGCCATCGCGGTCGTGGTGCTGTTCTTCTATCTGCTGTTCCGTCCGAACCCGGAGGAGAAGAAGACGTACGGAACGGCCCGTGCGGCAGCGAAATAAAATGTACATCACGGAATAGATAAAATGAGAGGCTCCGCCCCTGCCCGTCCGGGCGGTGTGCGGAGCTTCTCTGGTATGAGACGAGGAGGCGAGCCGGTGACACAGGGAAAAAAGGAAATCTGCGTAAATGACTGCGGCTGGTCAGAGTACTCCCGGAGTCAGATGCAGAGAGAGGTGATCCTGAAGAAGCTCCGGGAACAGGGCTGCCGTATCACGAAGCAGCGTCTGATGCTGCTGGATATTATCCTCGAGGGAGACTGCTCGTGCTGCAAGGAGATTTATTATAAGGCGGCTAAAAAAGACAGCCATATCGGCGCCGCGACGGTCTATCGCATGGTCAACACGCTGGAAGAGATGGGCGCGATCAGCCGGAAAAATATGTACAGGGTCTCCTGTGAAGAAGACTGCCCCGTACAAAGCGCCTGCACCATAGAGTTCAGTGACGACACGGTCTGCGAGCTCTCCGAGGAGACCTGGCACCGCGTGCTGCAGGAGGGACTGAAGGTTTGCGGCCTGGCGAAGGATCAGGAGGTGCGGCGCGTGGAGCTAACACAGTAGACGAGATAAATGTATATTATTTCCCAGATTGGGGCATCCTGCACAGTATTGAGAAGAATCCTCAAAAAAAGCATTGACAGATACCAGAATATTAGATATCATAAACGCGAGTTAGATAATTCTAACAAATAATGTTCCGGGAGGCGCTATGAGTCAGGATATACTGGAAATGATGCAGGCGATGGATCCAGAGGGGCTGAGCCGTCAGCTGGTAATGCAGTGCGCACCGCTGATCACCGGTCTGAAGATGTCGAATCTTCTGATGATTCCCCGGGCGTGCGAGGCGGAGGTGAAGAGCCTTCTGCGGGACACGGAGCTTTCCTGGTTCACCCTTCGCTGCACCTCCGGAAAGACGGTCATGCTGCTGTATCGGGAAAGGGAGCTGCGGGAGTATCTGGAGAGCCCGGCCGTGCGGGAGATCCTGAAGGAAGCCGGTTACCGGGAAATGTCCTTCGCCGGAACGCTTCGCGAGATGCGGGAGCGCTATCGGAGCAATCGACAGGGAGAGGGCGCATTCCCTCATGAGATGGGCGTCTTCCTCGGATATCCGGTCTCCGACGTGCGCGGCTTCATCGAGAAGGACGGGCGGGATTTCCTCTACTACGGTTACTGGAAGGTGTACGAGGGCGTGGAAGAGAAGAAACGAATCTTCCGCGGCTATGAGAACGCCAGAGATACTCTGATCGAGCTGCTCGGCGGCGGCCTGCCCCTGTCGGAACTCCTGAGAGCCACCTGCGGCATAGAGACCCGGACAGCTCTTGCTCTTTGAAGGAGAACGCTTCGTAAAGAAAAGCGTTTTTCCATAGATCTATGGCGAACGACAGGAGGTTGCTTGCCAAATCAATATCTGGAGGTAATGTCATGAGTGCAATCAAAATCGTTTACTGGTCCCAGACCGGCAATACACAGAACCTGGCCGAGGCGGTCGCCGAGGGCGTGCAGAACGCCGGCGGCGAAGCGGAGGCCGTCGAGGTCGGTTCCCTCTCGGCTGACGAGCTGAAGGACGATGCCGTATTCGCCCTTGGCTGCCCGGCGATGGGAGATGAGGAACTCGACGACGGGGAGATGGAGCCTTTCGTCTCTGAACTGGAAGGTGCTGTCTCCGGCAAGAAGATCGCCCTGTTCGGTTCCTACGGCTGGGGAGACGGCCAGTGGATGCGCGACTGGACAGAGCGGATGAAGAATGCGGGCGCCGAGATCGTCGGCGGAGAAGGCCTGGCCTGCCAGGAGGACTCCATTGACGACGAGGGACTGGAAGCCTGCCGCAAGCTGGGAGCCAGTCTGGCAGCGATCTGAACTGAAATACAGGAGGCGAGGATATGAGCGTTGTTATCATCGGCGGCCACGACCGGATGGTCAGTCAGTACAAGAAGATATGTAAATCGTCCCACTGCAAGGCGAAGGGCTTCACGCAGATGTCCGCAGGGCTGTCGGATCAGATTGGATCTCCGGACCTGGTGATCCTGTTCACCAACACGGTCTCCCATAAGATGGCCCGCTGCGCGGTCGCAGGAGCCGAGAAAAGCAACGCCGAGATCGTTCGCTGTCATACCAGCAGCGGCACGGCGCTCAACGAGATTCTCTCCAAGGCTTGCCAGGCGGCGGTATGATGCAGAGATTTCAGAAGAGGTTGTAAAAATGAACAAGGTAATTTTAGGCATTGACGGAATGATGTGCGGAATGTGCGAAGCTCATGTCTGCGATGCCATCCGCAAAGTGTGCGGCAAAGCAAAGGTCTCCGCTTCCCATGCGGAAGGCCGGGCCGAGATCCTTCTCGATGAGACGCCGGACATCGCGCGCATCCGCGCGGCGATCCGGGAGACGGGCTACAAAGTCACGGATGTGAAGGTAGAGACCGTCGATAAGCCAAAGAAAGGAGTCTCACTCTTACGGCTTGGATAAGTAGACAGGACGGATGACTCTAAAGCAGAAAAAATGTTCAACCCCGGAGCTGAGGAAGCTCCGGGGTTCATTATTTAGGGGGCGAATGATGTTGCGTTCACGCAAAGAGCTGCAAATCGGCAAAATAGAAGAAAATTGCCGAAATACAGTTGACAAAATGGTTCTACATGAATATAAGCATGTAGGCATGTAGCCTGGTAATAAAATCGGGATGATCAAGATTTATTTTTTAAATTTGCATAAAAAATTCAAAATCAAATGATAAATGTTGACTCTGTGGCTGCGTAAGGTTATAATAAGCGTGAAATGGAAAAACTGTACTCATTCAGGGAGGTGTTTGCATCATGCTTATTCAGTTCACCATTGAAAATCACCGCTCGATTAAAGATACTGCGGTAATCAGTTTTGCAGCATCCAA
>JAJQDL010000183.1 GCA_021202235.1 Lachnospiraceae bacterium | reverse complement strand
CCAACCTGATTTTGATTTTTTAAATCACCCCTTGACATTTCTTAGCTGGACTTATCTATCCAAGTATATGAGGAAGCCGACATAGAATGGTTGCACTGTGTCGTCGGTCACCGAAAAAAACATTCTTTCCCGGAAGTCATCGAAGTCATGAAAGACCTGGATATCCTCGCCGGAAAGATCGCCAACGACCAGACGAACGCAACGATTGCTGCCTACATCGCAGAAACCTTCGGACCTTTAGGTTCTTCCACAGCCGATGAGATCTGCATCCGCCTTCTGCTCCCGGAACGACTGCAGGATCAGTACTGTTTCAGAACAAACAAAGCGCTTCGAGGTCTTCATTTTGAGAGGAGTGAACAAATATGGCTGAAGGAGAAATGACGACATCCGCTAAATGCAACGCCATCGATCTGATGATCACTCTGGTTGTCGACGAACTGTCTCAGGATCTGCAAATAGAGCCAACTGAAATGCTCTCCCGTTTTCTCTCTTCACGAACAGGCGCACTCCTGTATGATGAAGAATCTAAGCTCTGGTGGAGCGGTCCCTCTGACATAGCAGAAATGTACAAAAAGGAAATAGCTGACCAATAACCTACTACGGAGCAATCTGCTCTTTGACTCTCCAGTGTTCTTTCATGCCGCTCATGAAAGAAGCAGCCGGTCCGCCAGCGCCGCGAACTGCGCCAGTGTCAGGGCCTCGCCGCGCACCGCCGCAGGAAGCCCCAGATCCGCCAGCGCCTCCTGTACCTGCTCCTTCGAGAGGTTCAGATCCGGCGCATTATGCAGGCTGTTCACCAGCGTCTTCCGTCTCTGGTTAAAGGACGCACGGATCAGACGGAACATCCATCCCTCATCCCGCACCGTAACCGGCGGTTCCTCATAGCGCCACAGACGGATCACCGCCGAGCCTACATTCGGGCGGGGCATGAAGCAGTGCGGCGGAACATTGGCCGCCAGATAAGGCTCGGCATAGAACTGAACCGCCAGAGACAGCGCGCCGTAATCCTTCGTGCCCGGCCCGGCCTTCATCCGGTCCGCCACCTCCTTCTGCACCATGACGGTCAGGCTCTCCATGGGAACATGGCTTTCAAAGAGACTCATGATGATCGGCGTGGTAATATAATAGGGAAGGTTCGCCACCACCTGGATGGGACGCCCTTCATTTCGTTCCTGCACCAGCGCCGGAATATCCAGCTTAAGGATATCCTCGCAAATCACGGTCACGTTGTCATACCCGGCCAGCGTCTCCCCCAGAATGGGGATCAGGTTCCGGTCGATCTCCACCGCGACGACTTCCCGGGCCGCGCAGGCCAGGTACTGCGTCAGCGTCCCGATGCCCGGGCCGATCTCCAGCACCATATCCTCCTTCGTCACTCCGGAGGCGGCGACGATCTTCTCCAGAACATGCGCATCGGTCAGGAAATTCTGGCCGAATTTTTTCTGAAATGCAAACTGATGTGTACGGATGACCTCGGCGGTGCGTCCGGGGCTCCCCAGATACGGTGTCGGCATAGTTTTTTCTCCCTCTGTCAATCGATTATTTCAGCAACAACAGGATAAAATGCTGCGAATTGCTCCGTGCTTTGCACTGCTGTACATAAGTTCGATCACGAAAATCAAAGATTTTCCCGACGGACATCCGCCGAATGTCCAATGCCATAAAATCTCCGGGCATTTTCCAGACAAACCTCCTCGACCTGCTCCCGCTCCAGCCCTTTGATCTGCGCGATCGCATCGATCACCAGCGGTATCTTCCCGGAATCATTACGTTTCCCGCGAAAAGGAGCCGGCGCCAGGTACGGGCAGTCCGTCTCCAGGAGGATGCGCTCCAGAGGCATATACTCGACCACTTCTTTTGATTTTCGGGCATTTTTAAAGGTGATCACCCCTCCGACGCCCAGATAATAGCCCATGTTCAGGTAGTCTTTTGCCATCTCCAGGCTGTAGGAATAGCAGTGCATATCCAGTGTCAGGCCCTGCCCCATCTCCCGCAGGATGTCCATGGTATCCTGCGCCGCCTCGCGGCTGTGAATCACCACGGGCAGATTCAGCTCCCGGGCCAGCTCCAGCTGCCGCCGGAACCATTTTCGCTGCACCTCGCGGGGCGTCTTGTCCCAATAGTAATCCAGCCCGATCTCGCCGACTGCCACGGCCTTCGGCCGGGTGAGCTGCTCCCGCAGCCAGGGAAGGATCGTCTCCTCCTCCTGCTCCATCTCCCAGGTCTCATCCGGATGGAAACCCAGCGCCTCGTAAATGAAATCATAGCGGTCCGCCAGCGCATGAGTAGAGGCGATCGAAGCCTTGCTGTACCCTACATTGACCAGGTTCACGATCCCCTCCCGGTGCAGCCGCTCCAGCAGCTCGTCCCGGTCTCCGTCAAACTGTTCATCGTCATAATGGGCGTGCGTGTCAAAAATCATCTTTTTCTCTCCCGGTTTTTATCCGAATAGTATCAAACCATTCCCTGTCAACTCACATTTTTCTGCGAAAAGCGCTCTGTGGATATCCACACTGCGCACCTCGAAATCCTCATCAAGTGCTTTAAGCAACAAAAGGTATGATACCTTACAGAACGGGATTTGTAAAGCAAACATCCCTTTACCTTCTTCCGGGAATCAGCTATACTCTCACTGAACAATCCATCGAAATCGCGAGGTAGTCTGCCATGAAACCATTTTCAAAGGAAATCGACCGTTTTATCGAAGAGCATGCCGAGGAAACGCTGACTCTTCTCAGAACCCTGGCCGCCATTCCTGCTCCTTCCGGCCACGAGGAGCGGCGGGCCGCCTTCTGTCTGAACTGGCTGCAGGAGCAAGGCGCCGACGCTGCCTACATCGATGCCGCCGGAAACGTTCTCTTCCCCTTCCATGTGACAGACGGGAAGCCCTGTGTCGTCATCTCAGCTCATATGGACGTGGTCTTCCCGGATACCGATGCGCTGCCTGTGCAGGAGGATGCCAGATACCTGTACGCTCCCGGAGTGGGCGACGACACGGCGAATCTGGTGAACCTCCTGCTCTGTATCAAATATGTATTAAACTGTGGGGGAACCCCCACCACAGGCATCCTGTTCGCCGCCAATACCTGCGAAGAAGGTCTGGGCAACCTCCGCGGCACCCGGCAGATCTTCCGGGATTTCGCCGGGACTGTCACGGAAATGCTCTCCCTCGACCTCTATCTGGAGGATCTCATTGACCGGGCCGTGGGCTCCCGCCGCTATCGCATCGAGATTCACACGACAGGAGGCCACTCCTATGAAAACTTCGGGAATCCCAGCGCCGTAGCCATCCTGGCCGATCTGATCCACGCGCTGTATCGCCAGGAGCTTCCCTCTGCCGGGAAAACCACCTACAATGTGGGCACGGTGTCAGGCGGCACCTCCGTCAACGCCATCGCCGAGTACGCGGAATGTCTCTACGAGTTCCGTTCCGACGACGAGTCCTCTCTGGCCTGCATGGAGGATTCCCTGCAGCAGACCCTTGCCTCCTTCCGGAACGCTCCCGCACAAATCACTCTCCATCTCCTGGGAGACCGCCCCTGTTCTTCTGCCTCCCTGGACGCAGAGCGCCTGCGGCAGCTGACAACACGGCAGGCCATGATCCTGGAGAAATATACCGGCGCGCCGGTACGCCCGCACCCCAGCTCGACCGACGCCAACATCCCCCTCTCCCTCGGCATCCCGGCCGTCACCTTCGGCACCGTGCGGGGGAGCGGGCTCCACACCCGCGCGGAGCGCATCGAAAAAGCCAGCCTCATCCCGGGACAGAAAACGGCGCTGGCAAGCGTGCTGGCTTATTTTTCCTGACTCTCGACAGCTGCGGCAGTGCATCATTTGCAGATAATGATGCCGGGGTCAAAAGTATTTGCCCCCGGCTGATACACGGATTGCTCCGTGCTAACGCACTCTCGCAATCCTAAAACATTCGTAATCCGCGCATTTTTTTGCATACTGTCAGCAGCCATTTCCTACGCAGCCATGTGCATCGCAGCTATTGCAGGTAATCCAGCGGATCCACCGCGACGCCGTCCTGCGTCATCATAAAATACAGATTACACCCCTCGAGAGAATAATATTTTGTCGGCTCCGCCAGCACTGCGATGGCGTCCCCCTCATCGACGAGCTGGTTTTCGGAAACCGTGATCTCCTCCAGCTGCCCATGCGTCAGCTCATACTTGCCGCCCAGATCCATGACAACATAATTGCCGATCTCCTCATCTGTACCGATTTCTGTAACGATGCTGTCCGCCGCGGCGCGGACCGTTCCTTCGGGTTCACCCTGAATCAGGATGGAGGGACTGACCTTATAGGCATCCAGTGTTGAATAATACACCGTCGTGTCCATGCTGAATTCGCGGAGCACCTCGCCCTCCACCGGCCAGCTCAGACTGTCTGCCTCGGAGAAGGAGAGCACATCGGAGGTGGACACATCCACCGTACCGTCGCCGGATTCATCCGCCTCGGCCGTCCCCGTTCCCTCTGCTGCGTCTGAGACAGCTGCCATATCTCCCGTTCCTTCTCCGACGCCGTCCGCCTCCGCAGCGGTCTTCGCCGCCTCGTCTCCGTCATCATCCGCCTCCGCAGCTGCGTCCAGATCCTCCGTCACTCCGGCGGAAACAGGACTTTCCTCCACCGTCTCATAGGCATCCACCGTTTCCTCGTCAGGTGCCTCCGTATCCGGAATCGTCTCTCCGGTAACCGCAGCCGCCTCCGCCTCGCCCCCATATGTGATCGGCGTCGCCGTCTCCTCCAACGCCAGATACGGATCCTCGTCACTGTCGCCAGTCAGGCTGGCAGCTCCCGCCGCGGCTACACCCACGATCAGCATACTCAGAAGCATCGCATACGTCATCCGACTGTGAACCAGTTTCTTCAGCTTTTCCTTCAAAACAATCACCTCAGTCTTTCTTCCTGCATAGCGCATTTACACTAAGGGTATTGTTGCCGGATTTGGCATTCTTATTCAGAAAACAGCAGACCAGCCATGAATTTCTTTTCAAAAAATCCAGTTACAGGACTACGCGGCCAGGGAGGGAAACTTATTTCATTCCATGTGACGCTAAAAGAGTTGCCATCTCTTCCCCGGACTCCTGCATCCCACGAGCGACCCATTCTTCGATCCAGCCATAGGTGCCGTAGGCAATGAATGCCAATGTGTAGGCCCACATATTTTCATGCTCAGGCTTCGGGCCTGTCTGTTCCAGAAGCACAGTGAGGAACTAGTGAATTTGATTTCGCTTCTTTAGGAGCAAATAAAAATCCTTGTTGACGATTAAATGCTGGAATAGGTCTCCGTAAAGATCAGCTGTGGAGTTGGGAGCACATTTTTCACATTGGGTGCGCCAGTCTGTAAATAATCTGCGGACATAGTGGAGCAGAATGTCTTCCTTGTTTTTATAGTTTCGATAAAATGAATTCCTGCTTACCTGTGCAAAAGTTGTGATCTGGCTGATGGAGATTTCATCAAATTCGTATTGCTCCAGCAACTTCAGCAGCGCCTCGGTGATCTGTTTCTTTACATAGGTATTCTTTTCCTCGTTATTCACGATGGTACAAACCTCCCTGTTTTGTGCCATTTTTGTGCGGAGTCTTGACCCCGGCAAAAACGGATGGTACAATCGTTACATCCCGATGATACAACTGTTACATTGCTTTGTCAAGAGAGATATAGTAGTCACAAGGGGAGAAAGGAAATGAAAAAAGTGTTGAAGGTAATCGGGATCATACTCTTAGTAATC
>JAJQDL010000011.1:5480-5748 GCA_021202235.1 Lachnospiraceae bacterium | reverse complement strand
TTCACGGCATTGAACGCAGTGATTGCGACGGCGGAAAGCCTGACGGAGAGTGACTACACAAGCGACAGCTGGAGTGTACTGGCGACGGCGCTGACTGCGGCACAGACGGTTGCAGCCAATGCGGATGCGACGCAGACAGAAGTCGATGAAGCGACCGCAGCACTGACGGCTGCCATCGAGGCGCTGGTGGAGGCGGATGCTGAAGCAGAGGCGGTGAACAAACATGACACCGCCGCGGCGACGTCCTCAGCCGACTCCGGAGCGTCCA
>JAJQDL010000011.1:0-5470 GCA_021202235.1 Lachnospiraceae bacterium | reverse complement strand
GAGGCGTTGGTGAAGGCATCTGCTGAAACCACGACGGTGGATTTTACAGCCTTGAGCGCAGCGATTGCAACGGCGGAAGGCCTGACGGAGAGCGACTACACGAGCGACAGCTGGAGCACATTGGCGACTGCACTGGCTGCGGCGCAGACCGTTGCGGCGAATGCAGATGCGACACAGACAGAAGTCGACGAAGCAACTGCAGCCCTGACCGCTGCCATTGAGGCGCTGGAGGAGGCGGATGCTTCTTCCGGTACAGTGGAGGTAGATACCACAGAACTGACTGCTGCGATCGAAGAAGCGGAAGCTCTGGATGAAGACGATTACACAGCTGACAGCTGGAGTGCGCTGCAGGAAGCTCTGGAGGCGGCCTTAGCTGTGGCCGACGATGAGGATGCCACGCAGGAGGAAGTCGATGAGGCGGCTGCAGCACTCGCTGAGGCCATCGAGGCGCTGGAAGAGTCTGATGCGGACGATGAAGAGGAAACCACCGAGGAAGACGAGGAGGAGACCACCGAAGAGGACGACGACGATTCGACCAGCAGCAAGACCTCCGGAAGCGGCAGTTCTTCTTCCGGCAGCAGTACCGGCGATAACAGCCAGATCCTGCTGTGGGTGATCCTGGCACTGATGGCTGCCGCTTTGGCGACCGGCCTCTGGTTCCGTCAGAGACACATGGAGGAAAAGTAAATAGATATCAGTTATATAGCTGATTCTGTATGAGACAGGAGAAAGGGTCCGGGGTGTCTCGCCCCGGGCCCTTTGCCACGAAATGGTTTTTTGAAAGGTTTTACACGATGGCAAAGAGAAAGAAGAAGCAGGAAAATCAGAAAAGATCGGATACGGCAGAAGGGGCAAGAGCTTCCGGAAACACAGGAAAGTCCGGGCATACTGAGCACGCCGGGATTGCCGGAGGGTTCATGAGCGTCGCGCAGCCGGGAAACCGTGGCAAATGGCTTCCACGGATTGCCGTTCTCGTGGTATTTCTTATCCTGTATATGGGGGCACTGTACTGGGCGAATACCGGCTGGAACGGGTATACGATCACGGAGGACAGCGGTACAGAGTATGAGAAGGCGAAGGTCCTGTCCGTCCTGGAGGACAATACAGTGACCGACGAGGACTATGAGGGATACTCGGTCGGGAGTACGGAGCTTGAGGTGGAGATCCTGTCCGGGCGTTATAAGGGCGATGTCGTGCAGATCACGAATTATCTCAGCGCTCTCTACAATGTGGACGTGGGCGAGGGAGACACGATCACTGTGCGGATCGATACCAGCGGTGTCGATGTGTACAGCGTGTCCGTTTACAATTATTATCGTACGCCATGGCTGCTCCTGTTTATCGCTTTTTTCGCTCTGGCGCTGATCCTGCTGGGAGGAATGCAGGGACTGCGGGCTTTCCTGGGGCTGATCTTTGCCTTTGTCAGCGTTGTCTTTCTGCTGGTACCGCTGACGCTCCGCGGGTACCCTTCGGTGCCTCTGACGGTGATCCTGGTGGCGGTGACCACAGCGGTGGGATTTTTCCTGCTGGGTGGATGGCAGCCCAAGACAGTCGGCGCGGCGCTGGGCTGCATCTGCGGCGTTTGTTTCGCGGCGCTTCTGGGTGCGGCGGCGATTGGACTGGTGCATGTGTCGGCCTATCAGTCCGACGAGGCAGAGGCTCTGATGCTGGCGCAGGCGGAGAACGGACTCAAGATCCGGGGGCTGTACCTGAGCAGTATCCTCATCACCGCCCTGGGCGCGGTGATGGATATCGCCATGAGCGTGGCGTCCTCGATGGATGAGCTTCGGGCTAAACGGCCGGATATCGCGGCGCGGGAGCTGTTTGCCTCCGGTATGCGGGTCGGACGGGATGCCACCGGCACGATGGCCAACACTCTGGTTCTGGCGATTGCGGGATCCTCCTTCAACATGATGATCCTGATCTATTCCTATCAGGTGTCCTTTACTCAGCTGATGAACACCGATTTCGTAGCTCTCGAGCTGATCCGGGCCATCGCAGGCAGCCTGGGTATCCTCCTGGCGGTTCCCAGCGTGGCGGCGATCACCGCCGGACTGCTGACCCGGCGCAGTGCAGGTTGAGGAGTTTCATTCATTGACGAAGATA
This sequence comes from Lachnospiraceae bacterium, assembly GCA_021202235.1. Taxonomy (GTDB): domain Bacteria; phylum Bacillota; class Clostridia; order Lachnospirales; family Lachnospiraceae; genus UBA3305. The sequence continues at coordinate 3,364 of JAJQDL010000011.1, read as the reverse complement.
AATCTATGGTGTATAGTAGGGAAGCGAGAGAAATCACTGCGACAGAGAAACACCGTAGAGAAGGAGAAAAGCAACCATGGATTATAATGAAGCGGCGCTGAAGATGCACGAGGAGCACAGAGGGAAGATCGAGGTGATCTCCAAGGTGCGTGTGAGGACGAGAGACGATCTGAGTACGGCCTATACGCCGGGTGTGGCGCAGCCCTGCCGGGAAATTCGGGATCATAAAGAGGATGTCTACAAATATACGGCGAAGGGGAATCTGGTGGCTGTGGTCTCCGACGGTACAGCGGTGCTGGGTCTGGGCGATATCGGTCCGGATGCGGCCATTCCGGTGATGGAGGGAAAGGCCATCCTGTTCAAGGAATTTGCCGGGATCGATGCCTTCCCGATCTGTCTGGATACGAAGGACGTCGATGAGATTGTGGAGACAGTGAAGCGGATCGCGCCGGTCTTCGGTGGCATCAATCTGGAGGATATCTCCGCGCCCCGGTGTTTTGAGATTGAGAAGCGGCTGCGTCAGGAGCTGGACATCCCGGTCTTTCATGATGACCAGCACGGCACGGCGATCATCGTTTCCGCCGGTCTGATGAATGCGCTGCGGTTTACCGGAAGAGAAATGAAGACCGCAAAGATCGTCATTAATGGCGCCGGCTCTGCCGGTATCTCCATCGCACGGCTTTTGCTGGAGATCGGTTTTAAGGATATCGTTCTGGTGGATCTCAAGGGGGCTCTGGCTGTGGGCGAAGAGTGGATGAATCCGGTGCAGGCGGAGATGGCGGCGAAGACCAATCCGCAGCAGCTGCGGGGGCCGTTGGCAGAGATCATGAAGGGCCGGGATATCTTTGTGGGAGTGTCCGCTCCGGGCATCGTCACCGCGGAGATGGTGCGTTCGATGGCGCCCAACCCCATTGTATTTGCAATGGCGAATCCGATTCCGGAAATCATGCCGGAGGAAGCACAGAAGGGCGGCGTCGGTGTGATGGCCACCGGACGTTCGGATTATCCGAACCAGATCAACAACGTTCTGGTCTTCCCCGGACTCTTTAAGGGCGCGCTGCAGGCGAAGGCCACCGACATTACCGAGGAGATGAAGATCGCGGCGGCCTATGCCATCGCCGGAATCATTCCGGATGAGGAGCTGCGGGCCGACTACATTATCCCCGGCGCTTTTGACAAGCGCGTGGCGGAGGCTGTGGCGGAGGCCGTCAGGAATAAGGCCATCGAGCAGGGGATTTCCAAGGATTGCAAATAAGGATAAAGATAAAATATGAAACGGCCGTACCGGAGGAGAATTCCGGACGGCCGTTTTTTGACAGACAGAATTTGCAGAACGGAGAAAAGCTGCGCAGCGAAGAAGAGATTCCGATATCGGAACCGCCGGAGGAGAGAACTGAAGAAGAATTTCCGCCCGATGCTTCTCCAGCTGATCAGAAACAGGGGAATATGTGAAAATAAATTCATCCGACCATGGAAAATTCATTGACTGTTTATTCTTTTTTCATATCATTCGCCCTTCCCCAAATTGACTTTACATAGGAACCTATGTTATAATACACAACCGAAACACGGATCATTATATATACACGAAACGGATGGTGATTGTCAAAATGGGAGAGTGCGGTATGGATATTCACGGACTGAACCGTGCAGTGAGCTTCTGGATCAAGCAGGTCGATCTGCGCATTGACAGAGGAGTTCAGCATGCGTTGGCTGCCCATGATCTGACCAGTACGCAGCTAAAGGTTCTCGTCCTCCTGTATACGCATCCGGAACAGGTCTTTCGCCAGAAGGATCTGGAACGAGAGCTGCAGCTGACGAATCCGACGGTTACGGGGATCCTGAGCAACATGGAGCGCAGGGGGCTGATCCGGCGGGTGAAGAATCCACAGGACGGCCGCAGTAAGGTGGTTGAGCTGACGGAGCGTTCACATCAGCTGAAGGATGAGCTGATGGCCTTTGCAGAGGATTTTGAAGAAAAACTGACAGAAAAGCTGTCTGTTCCCGAAAGAGAGCAGCTGATTGCTTTATTGAAAAAGCTATTGAAACCTGAAAATACAGTGACTGTGGAATCATAGTAGGAAGGAAGAGAAGCATGCTACAGATTCAGCATATTTGTAAGGAATATCGAACAGGGTCGCTGGTTCAGAAGGCGCTGGATGACGTCAGTCTGAACCTCCGGGACAATGAGTTTGTCGCGATCCTGGGACCCAGCGGCTCCGGAAAGACGACACTGCTGAACATCATCGGTGGCCTGGATCACTATGACAGCGGCGACCTGATCATCAACGGAATTTCCACGAAGAAATACAAGGACCGGGACTGGGATTCTTACCGGAACCATACGATCGGTTTCGTTTTCCAGAGCTATAACCTGATCCCGCACCAGAACCTGCTGGCAAATGTTGAGCTGGCGCTGACCATTTCCGGAATCCGCAAGTCGGAACGAAAGAGGCGGGCGAAGGAAGCACTGGAGAAGGTGGGGCTGGGAGATCAGATCTATAAGCGTCCCAACCAGCTTTCCGGCGGCCAGATGCAGCGGGTTGCCATTGCCCGGGCGCTGGTGAATGATCCGGACATCCTGCTGGCCGATGAGCCCACCGGCGCACTGGACAGTGATACCAGCGTCCAGGTCATGGATCTGCTGAAGGAGGTGGCGGAGGACCGACTGGTCGTAATGGTCACGCACAATCCGGAGCTTGCCGAGCAGTATGCGACCCGTATCGTGAATCTGCGAGATGGCAAAATCCGCTCCGATTCAGATCCCTTCGAGGTAGATGAGACGGTTCTGGCGGCGCCTGTTTCCAAAAATATGGGGAAGTCCTCCATGTCTCTGGGGACGTCGGTTGCTCTGAGCTTTAACAACCTGCGGACCAAGAAAGCCCGGACGCTGCTGACGGCCTTCGCCGGTTCGATCGGTATCATCGGTATCGCGCTGATTCTGGCTCTCTCCACAGGTGTCAACGATTATATAGCTTCCATCGAGGAGGAGACGCTGGCCGGATATCCGCTGCAGATCACCAGCACCGGATTCGATTTTACGTCATTGATGTCTGGCTCCGGTCTGCTGAGTAATGACGGAGAGGGCGAAGAGACGGATGAGATCAATGTCGTTGCGATGCTGACGACCATGTTTTCGAAGATGAATTCCAATGACCTGCCGGCTCTGAAGGAGTATCTCGAAAGTGGAGAGAGCGGCATCGAGGAATATATCAATGCCATTGAGTATACCTATGACGTAGTTCCTCAGATTTATACGCTGGACGAGGAGGACGGAAGTATTCGTCAGGTAAATCCCGATTCCACCTTCAGCGCGATGGGGTTCAATCTCTCGTCCAATAGTCTTATGTCTTCCATGATGAGT
>JAJQDL010000113.1 GCA_021202235.1 Lachnospiraceae bacterium | reverse complement strand
TCGGTCAGCACGGCGAAGAGCAGGTCTTCCAGGGAGTCATATTCGTCGGCAGCGGCCGCGATGGTTTCTTCCGTGTTTTCTGAAAAATCTCCGATATCCTCGGCCGCGGTTGTAACATCGGAGGCTTCGGCGGTTTCCTCCGTCTCCTCTGTTTCTGCAGCGGCCTCCTCCTGGCCGTAGAGATCCATATCTGTCTCCCGGACCGCCGTGCTCTTCTCCGGTGTACTTACCCGCCAGGCCGCGTAGGCAACGAAGGTGACGCAGAAGCAGGCGGCCAGGGCCGCCAGGCGGCGGGGGAACCGACGCCGCTGCGGGTTTTCCATTGATTTGGAAAGCTCTTTACCGGCGGCTTCTTCGACCCATGTGTCATCGATCTCACTCATCGCTTCAAAGAGTCGTTCTGCGCCCCGGGATGTTTCGTCCTCTCCGGAGTCCTCTGCTTCCCGCAGGGATTTATTTTTATCGCTCATAAGATAATTCCCTCCTTCTCCAGGGCTTCCCGCAGCTTTTTCCGGCTGCGGAAGAGGCTGGATTTCACGGTGCTTTCATTCAAAGCGAGGTTCCGGGCGATATCGGCGACCGGATCCACGTACCAGTAGCGGCGCAGAAAGATGAAGCGGTCCCGCTCCGGGAGCTGCCCGAGGAAGAGGTCAAGCTGTCGCACCAGCTCCGTCTCTTCCACGGCCTGTTCCGGTGTGCTGTGGGGTGAGGGGACGCATTCGCCCAGCTCGTCCAGGGCCAGAGCTATTTCTCCGCCGCCCCGTTTCTGCCGCCTTCGTCCGCGGCAGCGGTCAAAGGCCAAATTGCGGGTGATTTTCCCCAGAAATGCGGCGAAGCGCGAGGGACGCGACGGAGGGATGGCCTGCCAGGTCCGCAGCCAAGTATCGTTGACGCATTCTTCGGAATCTTCTGTATTTCTAAGTATATGATCGGCGATGGAGAAGCAGTAGCGGCCGTAACGTTCCGCCGTGGCCGGAATCGCCTCCTCCTGCCGGTTCCAGAACAGATTGACAAGCTCGTGATCTTCCATCGGGTTCCCTCCTCTCTACCATAAAGGACGCTGTTTTGATGTGTTGGTTTCAATGGAATTTTATCACACGACGGGCGATGATCCGCTTGTCCTGCTGCTGCCTATGGGAAAGAAAAAGCCGCCGCTGCTGTAAAAGTGACGGTCGGCCCATAGGGGGTTTTGATTGGCGGAAGAGCACGCCGCGTGGCGTTTCCTTTGTGTATTCCCCCAATATCATATTTAGCAGCAGGATGTAAGGAAAGCGTAAAGGCTGCTGCCGTCTGACAATTTTTTTTCTGCGTAACATTGAAAGTGAAATCAGAACCTAAAAAGATTGAAATCAACAGAAAATCCGGGATATATCATCACAGGAATGGAATCATTGAAAGAGCGAATAACAGGCCCTTCGCTATGTTCCATATCATACACAAGAATAACCTGGCGCTGTGGATCCACAATCCAGTATTCACGAACACCGGCCACACGATATAGGGCAAGTTTCGTGTAATAGTCCATTGACTTACTTCCGGGAGATACAATCTCAATGATCCAGTCAGGCGCGCCGTTGCAGCCGCGGTCATCCAGCTTGACAGGGTCGCAGATCACAGAAATATCCGGTTCTACATAAGTGTATTGGTCTTTGTCCAGAAACACGGCGAAGGGGGCGGGATATATTTTGCAATTGGCCTTATTTTGATTGATATAATTTCCGATGGTTAAATGCAGGAAGGAGAGTATATCCTGATGTTTTCGGCTGGGCGGCGCCATATCATAAATCTGGCCGTTTATCAATTCGGCGCGCTGGCCGTCCGGTAAATTGTAAATATCATTTATTGTATAAAAGCGTTCTTTTGGTAATGGCATTCTTTACACTTCCTTTCAGGGTTATTATGCCCGGTGGGGCGGTTAAATGCACTATGTTGGTATGATCCGAGGGAGACACTGGCCTTCGGCAGAGCAGCCGGCAGCCAAACGCCAAATATCGGTCATGGGTGAATTATAACACGCCTGCGGTCCGTCACGCAAGGAGGAAAAACCATGAACAAAAACAATGAATTTGTTATATATGGCGAAAGAGATGGCGGAGGATATGGGGAAACCGCTCTTTTTTTGTCCGGGATTTGTCCAGGTCTGTCCAACTTTTGGCCAGGTTTGCATGAAACGAGATGAAACAGGACGACGGAAAAACAACGTTTTTCCTGACAATTTTCGACTTCGGTAAAGCAGGACGAAACAGGATAAAACTCAAGATAATTTACACAGACTTTACATAGAATACCCTGTAATTTTACATACCCCTGTTACGCTCTGTCACGTATAAACTACGAAGAGATGGAAATAAGATAGGTGTAGGAGGGAATAGAAACATATGGATTTTTTTGATATACTGAGCATGATCGGTGGTCTGGCTCTGTTTTTATACGGCATGAATGCGATGGGAGACGGCCTGGCGAAGGCATCCGGGGGACGACTGGAGCGGATTCTGGAAAAACTGACATCAAATCCCATACGTGCGGTACTTCTGGGTGCCGGCGTGACGGCGGTGATCCAGTCGTCGTCGGCGACCACAGTGATGGTGGTAGGCTTTGTCAATTCAGGCATCATGAAGCTGCATCAGGCAGTGGGTATCATCATGGGCGCCAACGTGGGAACCACGGTCACGTCCTGGATCCTGAGCCTGTCGGGCCTTGAGAGTGACAATTTCTGGCTTCAGCTGCTGAAGCCGAGCTCCTTTGCCCCGGTGCTGGGCATCATCGGCGTGGCGCTGATGATGTTTCAGAAGGGGGAGCAGAAGAAAAATGTGGGGCAGGTTCTCATCGGCTTTGCCATCCTCATGACCGGAATGGATGCCATGAGCTCGGCCGTGAAGCCGCTGGCGGATGTGCCGGAGTTCACGGGAATCCTGACTGCCTTCTCGAATCCGATCCTGGGAATGCTGGCCGGAGCGCTGCTGACAGCCGTGATTCAGAGCTCCTCCGCTTCCGTGGGTATCCTGCAGGCTCTGTGTGCTACGGGAGCTGTCAGCTATGGGACGGCGATCCCCATCATCATGGGGCAGAACATCGGTACCTGCGCTACGGCGTTGATCTCCGGTGCCGGCGCTTCGAAAAATGCCCGGCGGGCCGCTCTGGTGCATCTGTATTTCAATGTCATCGGCACGGCAGTATTTATGATCATTTTCTATGCGGTCAATGCTCTGGTTCATTTTTCATTTCTGGCAGATCCGGCGAATGCGGCGGGGATCGCGGTGGTTCATACTGCTTTTAATGTGACGGCGACGCTCGTTCTGCTTCCTTTCTCCCGCGGGCTGGAGAGGCTGGCCATCCTCAGCATTCCGGACGATGAGCAGCCTGAGGAGCTGCGCGAGTTCCAGCTGTTGGATGATCGTTTCCTCAGTAAGCCCGGCTTCGCCGTAGAGGAATGCCGCCAGGTGACGGCCCGGATGGCGGAGCTGACGCAGCGGGCCATTGACGGGGCCTTCGATCTTGTGGAAGGAGAATATTCAGAGGAGATGGCGAATGAGATTCAGGCGCTGGAGGCCAAAATCGACCGGTATGAGGACGAACTGGGAACCTATCTGGTGAAGATCTCCCGGCATTCTCTTTCCCGGGAAGATAACTATACGGTTTCCATCCTGCTCCACAGCATCGGTAACCTGGAGCGCATTTCCGATCACGCAGTGAACCTGATGGAATCGGCCAGGGAGCTGCATGAGAAAGATATCCATTTCTCTGCAGACGGAGCGGAGGAGCTGCATGTCTTCACCCGGGCGCTGCGGGATATCGTAGACCGGGCAATCCGCACCTTCATTGAGGGCGATCTGACTCTGGCCGCCACGGTGGAGCCTCTGGAGGAGACAATTGATGAGATCAATGATACAATCATGCTGCACCATATCGAGAGACTGAAGAGCGGCGAGTGCACGATTGAGACGGGATTTGTCCTTCAGGACATTGCCAATAACTACGAGCGGGTGGCGGATCACTGTTCCAACCTGGCCGTGTGCCAGCTGGAGGTGCGCCAGGGAGACTTTGATACGCACGCCTACCTGCACGAGGTCAAGGCGACAGACGGAGAATTCAGACGGCAGTATGATGCATTTTCCGAGGAATACCGCCTGGGATAGGTGGAATCGCAGAGGTATAGTCAGAGAGAAAAGGGAGGCGCGCAGATGGACTGTGTGTATATTGTGGAAGACGATCAGAATATTCGTGAGATTGAGACATTTGCCCTGAAGAACAGCGGCTATCATGTGCTGGGATTCGAGATGGGAAATGAGTTCTTTAAAGCTGTGAATAACAGGATTCCTGATCTGGTGATCCTGGATATCATGCTGCCCGACGAGGATGGGCTTTCGATTCTGAAGAAGCTGCGGGGGCGGCCGGATACCAGACGCCTGCCGGTGATGCTGGTCACGGCCAAGCAGCAGGAGATCGACAAGGTCAAGGGCTTCGATCTGGGAGCTGATGACTACATGACCAATCCCTTCGGCGTCACGGATATGATCGCCCGGGTGAAGGCGCTGCTGCGGCGCAGCAAGGGGGAGAGCGGCGAGAAGATCCTCAGTCTCGGGCCGGTGACCCTGGATGGAGAGAAGCGTCAGGCCACTGTGGATGGACGTCCGGTGGAGCTGACGTTCAAGGAGTACGAGCTTCTGCAGCTTCTCCTGCGCAATCAGGGCATCGTACTGAGCCGGGATCAGATCATGGACCGGGTGTGGGACGGCTATGAGGGTGAGTCCCGGACCCTGGATATGCATATCAAATCGCTGCGTCAGAAGCTGGGCGAGGCTTCCGGAATGATCCGTACCGTACGAAACGTGGGCTATATGGCCGAGTGGGAGGAGCGGCAAACGGAATGAAGAAAAGACTCAACTGGCAGCTGATGGGCATCTCCCTTCTGGGAATTATCTGCACGACACTGATCCTGTCGGCAGTGTTTTTTGGTCTGTATCGGGAACAGGTGCTCTACGATCTGAAGACGGACGCCCATATCCTGAAATATGCCTGGAGCAGTGAGACAGAAGCGAAGCTGGAGGCGGATGAGGCGCTGAAGGAATTCCGGATCACGGTCATTGACGCAGAGGGAAATGTACTCTTTGACAGCAATGCGGATACCGTGGGTATGGACAATCACCTGGATCGTCCGGAGGTGGAGGAGGCTTTTGAGGCCGGAGACGGCCTCTCCATCCGGGAATCCCGTACGATGGGAAAAAACACCTACTATTACGCGATCCTTCTGGATGACGGTTCAGTCCTGCGGGTCGCCACGGAGGCGAGCAGTATCTGGACGTTTCTGCTGCACGCGGTGCCGCTGCTCTTCCTGCTGCTGTGCTTGGTCTTTATTCTCTGTCTGGCCGCATCCCGGTTCCTGACGCGCCGTCTGGTAGCGCCGATCGAGTCGCTGGCGAAGGACATGACCAACCAGGAGGCGGTGCCGATCTATCAGGAGATGGAGCCCTTCGTGGCAACCATCCGCAAGCAGCACGAGGAGATTCTGCGGGCTTCGGATATGCGCCGGGAATTCACGGCCAATGTCTCTCACGAGCTGAAAACGCCGCTGACCGCGATTTCCGGCTACGCAGAGCTGTTGGAGAACCATCTGGTACCTGCGGAGGAGGTCCCGCATTTCGGGGAAGAGATCCGGAACAGCGCGGCCAGACTGCTGGCGTTGATCGATGATATCCTGCGTCTGTCACAGCTGGAGGCTCCGGTGCAGGATATCCGCAATGAGGCGGTGGATCTGTGGCAGGTGGCCCGGGATACGGTCGAGGAGATGCGGA